>CBDVEQ010000001.1:0-39493 GCA_965373045.1 uncultured bacterium
TTTTATTACATTGCTCTGCAAGCTCGCCGACCAGATCACGTTTGCAGGGAGAATTAACGGACGTGTAGTCAGATACTTTTGATTCGAATAAACAAAAGCTGTCGTGATGCCTGGAGGTTATATTCACATATTTCATTCCGGCTCCAAGGGCCATATCGGTTATAAAATCCGCGTTAAAATTCTTTGCGGTGAAGTCATCCTTTAATTTAACATATTCTTTTAGTGGAATATTTTCCCGGTATTGCACCCATTCGCCCCTGCCTAAAATACTCGATATACCATAATGCATAAACAAACCGAAGATGGAATCCTTGAACCATCGGAGTGCGGACGCGTGTGGGTTGTCCCTGTAAAGTGAAGCGTATTCTTTTAAATACGAAGGCGCCGGTAGTGATGGAGAACAGGATAAAGATGGCAACCCTGTTAGAGAAATGCCCGCAGTTCCGGCTGCGAGTGTTTTTATGAAATCTCTTCTTTTTAATTGTGTCATTGTTTTGTTTCCTCTCAATGCTGAATCTACTTCATTTTATCCAGTACTAATTGTAACCGGTTTTTAATATCTGTCATTTCGCTCGATAATTTTTCCCCGGGAATTGGATTTTGTTCCAACGGATCTTTCTTTAAATCATAGAACCCGCCTTTGTCATATAATTTCCAACGTTTGGTTTGTGCATATCTTTTTTTCGGACGTTTTCCCCATTTGGGATCATAATAACAGAATATCCATTCACGGGATTTTCCAGGTTCACCTTTTATTTGCGGTAAAAAGCTTTGGCCATCCTTATGGGGTATGTTGTAGTATATTTGACCGGCAGCTTCCAATAATGTGGGTAAAAAGTCGGTAAAATCTATTAAATCCTCGCATGTTGATTTTGCACTTTTATGCTTCTTCCAACTTGTTATCATAGGAACATGAGTTCCTGCTGTAGTAGTTTTTCCTTTATCTCCTTGTATTGTGGATTCCCCTATTTGGGTAGTAATACTTGGATTTGTTCCATTATCACCGATAAATATAATCAGTGTATCTTCACGAAGATTGGTTTGTTCAAGTTTATCTATAATCCGTCCGACAATTATATCTGTGTACTCCACCATATCTTTAAAGAAAACCAGGTTGTTTTTATATTTTTCTTCTTCACTATAAGTGGAATCTGGTGTTGGAACAAATGGATTATGAGTAAGAATCATTGGATAATAGATAAGGAATGGTTCAGTTTTGTAGCGATCAATGTAATCTAATATAAAATCGCATACTATATCCGGGCCATATTCATTTTCTTCATATTGGTGATAATTCCCGTTAATGTTTAATAGGGGTTTCCAATATCTTGATCCAAATTTATCCAGTTGCCAAAGGCAATGTTCATCAAACCCGTTTTGTTTAGGATAGGTTCCAATGCCTTTATAACCGCTTCCTTTATAATGACCAACCAATTGCCACTTACCTGCAACACACGTTTTATATCCTTCTTTTTTTAATAAATGTGCGAAAGTGATTTGCCCCTTCTGCATCGTTCCAAATTCAGTATAATTTCTAAAATTGTATAAGCCGCTCATCAGTTGAACTCGTGAAGGAGTGCAAAGCGGGGTAGAGTAGCAGTTAGTGAAGCGAACACCATGGTCTGCCAATTTATCGAGATTTGGTGTTTGGTATGAAGTGCTGCCGTTACAGCTAAGGCATTCATACCCTAAATCATCTGCCATAATCAAAATAATATTCGGCTTTTTCCCGGATTTCTTTTTAGAAAAATTCAGAATAGGAAAAAAAATAGCTGACGCGCCTAAGCCGATCTTTTTCAAAAATTCTCTTCGCGGAAAAAATGATTTCTTTTTATCCATTTTAATAACTCTTTAACATTGACTTATTCGAAAAATCGGCCTACTCAATGATTATTTCATCCACAAACAGCCAGGCTTTGCCGCCGTTACCAGGATGCCATTCCGGGCAAATTCCGACATTTACAGCCTTAATACGGACATACTGAACTGATTGCGCCGGCATTTCTGCAACATAATCTTTTATCTCTGCTTTTGGCTGGATTTCAACCAATTCTTCAAAGCGCCTAACTTGTTTAAAATTAGTCCCATCAACAGAAACAGAAATTTCCAATTTTTTTGGCAGAAAAATCCAGGATGATTGACAACTTAGAAAACTGCTCGTAATCTTTTTTACTTGCATTGGTTCACCAAGATCGATCAGAGCTTCCAGATCAACTTTTTCAAAACCTTGCCATTGTCCGTCCAAATGATCGATAGTGCCGCGATTACCGTTAATTAAAGCGCCTTTACTGCCACCAGTGTAGTTTGGACTGTACGAATTCCTTAAAGCAATTTTTTTACCGACGGCCAGATGGTTTATTTTTTTCCTTTCCAAACTGCCTACCCGACCTGGCTCCCGTGTACCTTTTCCCACTGTATTAGTGAGTCTGTCTCCCAATTCTAGTCTGGCGCTCTTTGCCAGCGTTTCCAGTTGTTGCACAATATCAGGGTGAGAATTAATTACATTTTGTGTTTCGCTAATGTCTTTTTCCAAATCATACAATTCCAGTCCAACGTCCAGAAATGCAGTAGGGCCAGGTAAACCATCCATGCCCGGTTCAACGCCCACGTATGTTCGAGATCGATGGGGGAAATAGAGTTTCCAGCTGTCCTGCCGAACAGCCCGTAATTCTCCGCCGTAATAATAAAAATAGTGATCGCGTGGATTGGCTTCAGGTTCAGATTTTATCAGCGGTAAAATATTAATTCCATCAATTGATTTTTCCGGTAATGCAGCGCCGGTAATTGCGGTCAGGGTTGGTAATATATCAATGGATGCGGCAATATTGTTACATTCTGAACCGGCAGTAATTTGTCCCGGCCACCGCATGATACACGGAACACGGGCCCCGCCTTCCCACATGGTTCCTTTACCTTCACGCAGCGGCAAAGCAGAACCGGCATGATTTCCAAAGTTCAGCCACGGACCGTTATCACTGGCGAAAATTACCAGCGTGTTGTCGTCCAATTCATTCTGTTTTAATGCTTTTAAAATTTCGCCTACCGACCAGTCAATTTCCATGATCACATCGCCGTACAATCCCTGTTCACTTTTTCCTTTAAATTTGTCGGAAACACCCAGCGGTACATGGGGCATGGAATGGGGGACATAGAGAAAAAATGGTCGATTTTTATTTTTCTCAATAAACTGGACCGCCCGTTCGGTATATCGCGTCGTCAAGGTTCCCTGATCATCAATTGTACTAATCTGATCGACTTTTTCCTCACCATCAATCAGCGGTAATGGCGGGTAAAGACTTTTCCTTCCGGATGACATCGGCACTCCGTCATATCCGATAGGCCACATGTCGTTGGAATATGGCAAGCCTAAATATTCATCGAATCCTTGTTGTTTGGGCAAAAACTCTTTGTGATGACCCAAATGCCATTTGCCAAAAATCCCGGTTGTGTATCCCCGGCCTTTCAAAACATCAGCAATGGTCTCCTCTTCGGGATTGAGCCCGTGATTCGACCACGCACTAAGAGCGCCCTGGATACTGACCCTTTCGGAATAACAGCCGGTTAACAAAGATGCCCTGGATGCACTGCAAACCGCCTGGGAAACATAAAAGCTGGTAAACCGCATTCCCTCAGCAGCCATTTGGTCCAGATTCGGTGTTTTAAATCCTTTTGCGCCATAGCAACCGACATCCGCATAACCCTGATCATCGGTAAAAATGATAACAATATTGGATTGACGTTTTCTGGAAATTTGACAATTGACAAGACTCAAACTACTGGACAACGCAACTGCGGATGCCCCGATCCCCATAGATTTTAAAAATTCACGACGTGTTGATTTCATACTGATTTAATCCTTTCTCTTAAATAACAATTTTAATACATCTCCTAATCCATACTCAATTTTTATTGTTCATTTTGTACGGCCAAGTGCTCACAGAGAGTGGTTTAGCGCTGCTGACAGGCAGGCCAGGGTCAGCGTCTTTCCGGAGGGCGAGGAATTTCTCGTAATGCTCTATGGCTTTGGCTGGGGAAGGGCTGGAGATATATTCTCATGGAATAGCCAGGGCAACTGAGAAAATTATTGATGTCATTACTTTTGCAAGACAAGAAGCCCTCTATACTTTTCAGCCTCATCTTTTTTACTCCAAGTTTCATATAGTTCGATAATAAGGCGGACTGTTTGCTGTGTTCGCTCGTTTTGCTTACCCAGACTATTCTGCAAAATTGGGAGAGCTTTGAGGAGTTGCTCTTCCGCCTTATCAAAGCGGTTAAGATTTATCAGGCACTCCCCATACCTGGTTCGAAGTTTGGCCACATCTTGATTCTTATCACCAAGACCCTCAAGACCAATCGATAGCGCCTCGATGAAAATCGGTTCTGCTGCCTTATAATTGCCCTTCTTATTGAGCAACTCACCCAGATTGCTTAAGCCTATGGATAACCACGGATGTTGTTTCTTCCTGAGGATAGCAACAGCCTCCCGAAGTAGCGGCTCGCTGGACTCATAATCCCCTTTATCTCTAAGAATATTTCCAAGATTGTTGAGGTCAATGGCCACATACAGATGTTCTTTCCCCCAAAGTTTCCGGTCGATTTCCAAGATCTTGCAGAAAAGCGGCTCTGCGGCAGCAAAATCGCCTTTGTCCTGGAGAAGTATGGCAAGATTACTCAAGATAGCCATTACATCCTCGTTTTCATCTCCTCTATGTTGTTTGCGTTTTATTGCGAGGGCTTTTCGGTAAAGTGATTCTGCTTCTTTATAATCACCCCGTTCATGTCTTAAGACACTAAGGCTGGTTAGCGGTTCTGCTAAAATTGGGTGATCAGAGCCATGGAGGTCTTGCCACATTTTCAACGACGATCTTAGTAACCTTTCGGCTTCTTCATAATGGCCAAGTCTTAAATAAGTAACCCCAATAGTGTGGTTCAATTCTGCTTCTACTTCTGGTTGTTCAGCGAAGTCTTCTTGGATTTTTCCAGTAGCTGTCTTCAGCGCCTCTAAGACTGTTATATCGCGGCTGCTTCCTTCTATTGGATTTGCCGAACCTAAGGTCTCCTGTAAGAACTCATTAATTGTTTTCGCTTTGGCTGCCTCATCTTTTGCCACCTGTTCCGCTTTTCTCGCTCGAATCAGCCCAATGGTGGTTCCCGTAATACCAATGAGCACCGCTATAATCACAAGGGCTGCAGCTATGACTCCCATCTTGTGCCTCATTATGTACTTTCTTAAGCGGTATATGGTGCTTGGTGGACTAGCCAATATTGGCTCATATTTCAAATGTCTTTCTATATCAGTTGCTAATTCGGATGCTGAAGCATATCGTTGTGTCCTGTCTTTTGCCATCGCCTTCAATGTGATCCAGTCCAGATCGCCTTTAAGCTGCCTTTGTAGTGTGTTCGAATCTGTTTTCCTGTTCTCTGCAATTGATGTCTGGGTATCGTCTAGTCTGTTGAAACGCGTGCTGGCTTTCGGCGGATCTGTCTCGCGGATAAACCTTTGGATCTCACCGAATCCAGCTTCCCGGAGACTTTTCGGGTCAAAAGGCAAGACGCCTACCAGGAGTTCATAAAGCATGACTCCCAGGGAATAAATGTCAGTACGCGTATCAACGTCCAGTCCAGACATCTCTGCCTGCTCGGGACTCATGTATTCCGGTGTGCCAATGAGCTGTCCTTGCTCTGTAAAGAGCGTTCGTTGGGTTAGACGATGGTCTGTTGCTTTGGCGATGCCAAAGTCTATTATCTTAGGGACGGGGGTTCCATCCTGAACTGTCACTAATACATTAGAAGGTTTCAGGTCACGGTGAATCAATCCCTTCTGGTGGGCATACTGCACTGCTTGGCATAACTGTATGAATAGTTTCAGACGCTCACGTGTGGGAAGCTTCTGTTTATCGCAATACTCGGTGATGGGCAACCCACGGATAAGCTCCATCACAAAATACAGCCGTCCTGTCTCGGTAGCTCCTCCATCGTAGACCTTGGCGATATTAGGGTGGTCCATTAATGCAAGGGCCTGTCGCTCTGCCTCGAAGCGGGCCACTACCTGCTTTGTGTCCATCCCTAGCTTAATGATCTTGAGGGCAACCCGCCTTTGAACCGGCTCAGTCTGTTCAGCCACGAACACAGTCCCCATACCGCCTTCACCCAGATTTTTAAGGAGCTTGTATTTTCCAGCTATAGTCACTCCTATGGTTAAATCTTTTATAGGTGTCTCAAGAGTCTTTGTAGGAGAAACGGGGATTTCTTCTGATGGAGGAAGCGGAGTTCCGCACTCTTTACAGAATTTGGAGTCGTCAGGATTGTCGAAGCTACATTTAGGACATTTCATATCCTTTTTTCTCTGGCTAAGATGGCAAAAGAATATCAATTACCTAAAAAATAGTCAATGCTTCGATCAAATTCGTTATCATCGTTCGAGGGCGAGAACCGCATCATGAAGAAATAGTGAGAAAAGAGTCTATCTTATAGCTGACTTTATTGCTTTCTTTGTCGTTTTACTTCTTTTTCTAGTTCTTGATATCACCTTTTTTCATGTGATATGTTCATTCCAGGACATCAGTGGAAGGAAATTCTTATAATGCAATTTCAGGTTAGCCCGTTAGGGTGGCGACCATTACTGCCTTGATAGTATGAATCCTATTCTCGGATTCGTCAAAGACTATGGATGCCTCGGACTCGAAAACCTCTTCTGTTACTTCGATGCCGTCAAGTCCGAACTTCTGAAACATCTCCTCTCCGACTTTAGTTTCCCTGTTGTGAAAAGCGGGAAGGCAGTGCATAAATTTGGTTTCTGGATTGCCCGTGGATTCCATTACAGCCCTGTTTATCTGATAGGGCTTTAAAAGCTTGATGCGTTCCTCCCAGACCGAAGCCTCCTCCCCCATGGATACCCAGACATCGGTGTAAAGAAAATCGCAGTCCTTAACTCCTTCCTTCACATCATCCGTGATCCGGAGGGTTGCTCCTGTCTGCCGGGCGATCTCTTTTGCCTGCGTTACAAGACGACTGTTAGGTTGATAGGAAGTTGGGGCTACAAGGCGAACATCCATACCCATCTTGGCAGCGCCCAAAAGAAGAGAATTTCCCATATTGAATCTGGCATCCCCCAGATAAGCGAATTTTATTTCGTGAAGAGATTTGCCAGAGTGTTCCATCATGGTCAGGAAATCCGCCAGGACCTGGGTGGGGTGGAATTCATTGGTCAGCCCGTTCCACACAGGAACACCGGCGTATTTGGCAAGTTCTTCCACTATGTCCTGACCGAAGCCGCGGTACTCAATTCCGTCATACATCCGGCCCAGGACACGGGCGGTGTCCTTCATGGATTCCTTGTGTCCGATCTGCGTGCCGGAGGGACCGAGATAGGTCACTCTGGCACCCTGGTCAAAAGCTGCAACTTCGAAAGCACAGCGGGTCCGTGTGGACGTTTTTTCAAAAATGAGGGCGATATTTTTACCGGTCAGATGCGGTTGTTCGGTTCCGGTATATTTGGCTTTTTTAAGGTTTTTGGACAGTTCCAGCAAATAGCCGATCTCGCCGGGTGAGAAGTCCAGGAGTTTCAGGAAATGTTTGTTTTTTAGATTGTATGTCATCTTAACACCTTTCTTGTGAATTAATGAGAGGGTATGACCTGGAAGAAAAAAGGATTGCGGACCATAAACTCGGATGAGAGGTGTTTCAGGTTCAGATCGATCTTATACAGGTGAAGCCACTTATAATGGAACGAATTGGGAAGATACAGATTCAATTCCTTTTTTTCGTAGGATATTTTTCCCTCAAATTGCGGCAGGTCAAAAATGGAGAACTTCACTCGATATTCCCCTTTTTCTGATCCGAATATTACCTTTATATGCGTCAGCTTTTTTCGGGAGCTGAAGAGAATCTTGTAATCTCCTTCCCTGTGAAGGAAAAGTTCTGCTGCCCTGTGGGCGATAACTCCTTTCCCCATGGGGGCCATATAATATCCAAGGGATGTCTGGTCGGAGTACTTGAATACGCGGGTTGGGTAAAGAGCGGTTCTGGGAAAAACGACCCACAGAAAGATAAACAGAAAAAGAAAACCATAGGACACCAGCATCCGGGAGACGGGTTTGGAAGAAGACTCTTTTTTCCGAAACGCATAGATGGATACAAAAAAAATGATTGCCAGGATCCATGCATAATTGGGCAAGTAATGGAGATTGTTGATCTTAATGAAAGAAGGCAGAAAGTCGGGCAGAAATACAAACATGTTGCTGAGGGATACGAACATGTCGCCCGGCCGGGATGTGAATTCATGTGTGGTCGGCTGGTAGAGAAAGGAAGGGTGGAGCAGGAGCAGGAAGGCTAAGATCAGAGAGGCAGCGCCCAGTATCCAGAAAATTTTGGTGAATATTCTTTTTTTGTTGTAAACGAGAAAATAGCCCACAAAAAGAATAGCTACCCAGGAGATGGGAGTCAAGATTCTGGCCTGTGGGCAGTGGCCCTGTCGGTGTGTGAAAAAGGCATAATTAAAAATAAAAGGAGCAGCAATAAAGAGAAGGATCAGGAGATCCCTTTTTGACCTCCGGAAAACCTCGATCATGCCAAGGAATCCAAACAGATATAGGGGGGAATAAAGAAGAAGTCCATCCCGCTGATCAAGGAAATAATCGAATAAAGTGTCGATGCGGAGCATAATAGGGATCTTAACTATCATCTCTTTGAAAGCCTGCACTTTCTCAGGGGTCATGACCCCTTCATAGATTGAGAATGGGGAGAAAGTTCCATACAGTTCGTAGAGATAAAGATAAAACAGTCCCAGAGAAAGAAGCGGGGGAGCAAGGAAGCAGAGTATCTTCCAGCGGGCTCTGTGGTCCTTCAGGAGGAAGTAGAGGGAAACCAGAAGCAGATTGAAAAAGATCATGTTGTACTTCAGACCGAACCACAGAAAAAGAGAAAGCACAAAACCCAGGAAAACCAGGTTCAGGCTGGATAAAGGCTTTTTTGACCGGACCTTCCGAAAAACATAGATGGAGAACAGGGCGATGGGGATCTCGGGATAGAGATGCGTTGCATAAAAAAGAACGGGAACGGAAAAGGAATACAGGAACCAGATGGCAAGAGAAAGATTTTCTTTTCTCCAGTGTTCGAGGGCAAAAAGATAGATCTGGAGGCCGAGCAGCACGGCCCATATGGCAAGACTTCCTTTTAGTATGAATGTTCGTGTTTTCCCTGAAAAATGCTGGCTGAGCCAGTAATGAGGAAGCATGAGAAAAGAAACCCCGGAAAGATTTATGGGGTAAAGATGTTTATTCCCTTTCCGGCCGTCCCGCGCATAGATACCAAGCTCTAGATTCGGATTTTTGTCTTTTTCGTAAAAATGAAAATAGTCTTTCTGTGCGTAATTATTCCAGACATTGATATCCTGATCCTGATGGAGGCTGTGAGCGGTCAGAAGATAGTATGGTTCATCTCCGGAGAATGTGACTCCTTTGGAAATGAGGACAAATGTGCAGAGATTGTAAACAGCAAATGCGAAAACAAACAGAAATACAAGTTTTTTTTTCAATGGCAGTACGGAAAATCGTTTCAGCTTTTTTTCAGCAAATTGCCGGATCTGGATACGGACGGTACATTGTTGATAGACTTGAAAAAGAACGAAAAGATTGACAAGAAGAAACAGAACATCCAACCGCTGCCTTAGATCCCCCCGGTCGATGTAAAAAGTTAAAAGAAGAGGAGAGAAAAGAAGGAGCAGGTATGGAACGTAAGGAAGAAAGTGATTAGGGACACGTGCCGAATTTTCTGAAATTCGGAACGTGCCCCCACGTTTTTTCCATAGGAAAAATAGGAGGATAAATGCCGGAAAAACAAAGGCGGCCAGAAGAAGGGGTTGGAGTCTGTAATTATGCGCAGTGATCGTAAAGGAAGATAACTGGATCCGAAGGTCAAAAAAAATGAACAGTCCGACAGGCAGAAGCAGGAAAAATACAACGGGAATAATTTTTTTCACTGTTTGAGGAATATTAAATTTGTGCCTGCTTGTCAAGGGATCATTCTTGTCTCTTCTATGTTATATTGTTAACGTAGCAGCTATCGTGTAAGTAATATACGAAATTCCGTAATTACGCAGGGAAACATTTTACAACTAGGCATAAATATGGAGGATTAGCATGGTGCGCTGTAAAAGCCTTATGGTAGTGATAGTGTTATTGATCGCGGTGGTTACCGGGGGTTGCTCGAAAGCCAGCGGATTTACGAAATCGTCAGTAACGATCTACGAGAAGCCGCTGGTGATTCCCACTTACCAGATCGGCAAGCCGGACCCGAATCCCAGGTTCTATGAGGGGCGGGCCTACCAGGGTGCCCAGGGCCGCGTTTACCCGTATCCCATGATGGACAGGCTGACCGATAACCGCAAGGACAAGACCTACAATGCGGTCTACCTTGAAAACGAATACATAAAGATTTGCGTGCTTCCCGAGATCGGCGGCCGGGTCTTCGAGGCCGTGGACAAGACGAACGGCTTTGACTTCCTGTACCGGCAGCATGTAATAAAGCCAGCGCTCATCGGGATGATCGGGGCCTGGATTTCCGGGGGCATCGAGTGGAACTTCCCACATCACCACCGCGCCTCGGTCTTCCTGCCCATGGACTACGTGCTTAAGGACAACCCCGACGGCAGTAAAACCCTATGGATGAGTGAAATCGAGATACGTCACAGGATGAGATTGGTAATCGGTATAACACTGCGTCCCGGAAAGTCGTACTTCGAGGCTGAGATCAAGCCGTATAACCGCTCACCGTTTGTGCACAGCTTCCTGTACTGGGCCAACGTTTCCGTGTATGCGGATGAGAACTACCAGGTGATTTTTCCTCCGAGCACGCAGTTCGCCGTGTACCACGGGAAAAACGCGTTTGCACGCTGGCCGGTTTCGCACGAGATGTACAGGGGCGTGGATTACACGAAAGGCGTGGATATGAGCTGGTGGAAGAACCACCCGTCACCTATGTCTTTTTTCGCATGGAACTACAAAGACGACTTCCTTGTGGGCTACGACCACAAAAAGGGTGCGGGTACTGCCTATGTCGCAAACCACCATATCGCACTCGGTAAGAAGTTCTGGCAATGGGGCCCGGGTCCGCAAGGGCGGCTATGGGACAAGATTCTGACCGACAAGGACGGCCCTTACGTGGAGCTCATGGTCGGGGCGTACTCCGACAACCAGCCCGATTACAGTTGGCTGCAACCCTATGAGGGCAAGAGCATCAGGCAGCACTGGTATCCCATTCGCGGCATAGGGGGCGTTAAAAACGCCACCCTCGCGGCGGCCGTGAATATGGAGATTGCGGATAAAAACACAGTAAAGATCGGCTTCAATGCAACGGCGGAATACAAAAAAGCAAAGGTGCTGCTCAAGGCCGGTGGCAAGAAGGTTTTTGAAGAGAATATCGACATCAGCCCGGGCAAGCCTTTTGTCAAAGAGGTTTCCCTGGCCGCCGGAATGAAAGAAACCGATTTGCAGGTTTCACTGGTCTCCGCCTCCGGCGATAAGTTGGTGGACTACCAGCCGGTAGAGATGGAGAAAGCGCCGATGCCCGAGGTGGTCAAGCGTCCGCCCGACCCGAAGGATATTAAAACGGTCGAGGAACTTTACCTGACGGGCATGCGCCTGGAGCAGTTCTACAATCCCTCGCTTTCACCTGTTCCATATTACGAAGAAGCCCTGAAAAGGGACCCGGGTAACAGCCGGGTCAACGTGGCCCTCGGCATACTGCGTCTGAAATGGTGCATGTTCGATAAAGCGGAAAAGTGTTTCAGGGTCGCGCTCAATAGGACAACCAAAGATTACACGAGTCCGAGGGACGGCGAGGCGTATTATTACGTGGGCTGGGTTTTGAAGCTCCGGGGGAAACTCGACGCGGCCTACGACTCCCTGTACAAGGCCACGTGGAGCCATGCGTTCCACACGGCCGCGTATTTCCACCTCGCCGAGATAGATTGCATGAGGGGTGAATTCGAGACCGCGCTCAAGCACCTTGACCGCTCGATTGTCACGAACGCGTGGCACACGAAGGCGCTGAACCTGAAGGCCGCCGTGCTCAGGCGGCTGGGGCGTCCGAAGGAAGCGGCGGAGCTTGCGAAGACAGTATCGACCAACGACCCGCTGAACCTCTGGTCTCTGCACGAAGCTTACCTTGCAGGAGCCGCAATGGGTCTGGAGAAAGAACGGATCGCCGAATTGAAAGCGTATTTGAAGCCGAAATGGAATGTCCAGGTTCAGGATTGGTATAAAGCTCAGGCCTATCTTGAGATTGCGGTTGACTATGCCAATGCCGGCCTGTGGGACGAGGCGATCAAGCTGCTCAACCTTATCGCTTTTTCCGGGGAACAAAGTGCGACCACATACCCCATGGTCTTTTATTACCTCGGGTATTTCCAGGAAAAGAAGGGGGACGTAAAGAAGGCATCCGAGTATTACCGGATCGGCGGGAAGATGCCGACCGATTACTGCTTCCCCTTCCGCGTGGAATCGATACACGTGCTCCAAGCGGCTTGTGCGGACAACCCGAAAGACGGACGCGCGCACTATTACCTGGGGAACCTGTTCTACGACCGCCAGCCGGAGAGGGCGATAAAGGAATGGGAAAGAGCCAGGGACCTGGACCCCGGGATTGCGACCCTCCACCGCAACCTCGCACGAGGATATTTCCAGGTAGAGCACGACGTTGCCAAGGCCATTGCGAGCATGGAAAAGGCGATCAAATGCGACAAGGACCCGAGTCTCTTTTATGAGCTTGACGTCCTTTACGAGGCTGGCGGCGTATCGATGCAGAAAAGGCTGGACCTCCTTACAAAGAACCATAAGTACATCTGCGATCATAACGACGCATTTTCAAGGGAGATCGTCCTGCTGACCCGGCTTGGGCATTACGACAAGGCCATCAAGATGATGATGCCGCCCAGCCATTTCCGCAGATGGGAAGGGCTTGGCAATATTCACACCACCTATCTGAACGCTCACCTGCTCAGGGCTAGGAAGCATTTGAAGGCCGGGCGATACAGTAAAGCCGTCAAGGATTACGAGGCGGCCCTCAAGTATCCGGAAAATCTGGAAGTGGCTAGGCCGCACCACGGCGGGAGGGATTGCGAGACATACTACCTGTTGGGCAACGTATACGATGAGTGGAGCAACGCTAAAAAGGCGAAAGAGTTCTATGAAAAAGCGACCACTACAAAGCGGCACGAAAGTCGGTCGGCGCTCGACTTCTATCAGGGCATGGCTTACATGAAGCTGGGCCGGAAAGACAAGGCCGCGGAAATGTTCGATGCCCTTATAACGTTCGGGAAGAAACAACTGAATTCTCTGAAAGCGGGCACGGCACTCGAGTTCTTTGCCAAGTTCGGCAAAAAGAAGTCGGTAGAAGACCAGAAGGCCAAAGCCCTGTATCTGATGGGGCTCGGCTTCATCGGGAAGGGCGACGTGGAAGCCGCAAAAAAGAAGCTTGGGGAAACGCTCAAGCTGAATGCCAACCACCTCTGGGCGAAAATACATCTGGAAGACCTTTCCCTCTTTTATCGGGGAATGATGGAGAACCGGTAGGGGTGCTGATGGGTGGAGATGCCGGATATATTTTTAAGCGAGAGGCTGATCCGGTAAAGATGATGTTTTTTGAGCGGATAGGAAGAAGACGGTATGAATTCCAAGGACAGGATCTCCCCTTCTGTTGTCCCTTTAAAAAGTTCTTTATCAAAATATTGTACTCGGAAATCATATGTTCCCAGATCAGAACCCAGTTCCAGATGGAATTTTGGGATTTTCCTCCATGAAGTAAAATAGAACACATAATCCCTGTTTGCTTGAGGCAGGATGAATTTTCCCGGTTCCTGCATTTTCGCTACCCGGCCCTGGAAATCAAAAACGATCTTTTCACCTGTGGGAAAGGCAGTGTTTCTGGGATAATGTAGAACAGGTTTCGGGAACAGGACTATCCAGCTTGAGAACAGGGTAATGCCCACCAATGCAATCGCAATATGATAGGAGTATCGGAATGTAAAGTTGTGTTTTTTTACAGCAAGATACAGAACGATAAATAGAGGAATAGCCGCTATCCAGATGATGTTCGGCGGCCAGTGTCCGTTTTCAATCTTGACAAAAGAAGGAAGGAACTTGGGTAGATAAAAGTGTAGATTACTAAGATGAAGAAAAAACGTCCCTGCTCTTTGTGTCTCACCATATGTCGTAACCTGGTAAAGGGCCAGGGGATTCTTCAGCAGGAGATAAGTGAAAACGAAACTGACAAATGCGGCAGTGGAGAAAAGAACGGAAAATATTTTTTTTGCATTGTAAGCCAGAAAATAACCCAGCATAATGCCGAATCCCCAGATGACCGCAACAACCGGTCTGGCCTGGGGCGCATATCCTGTCCTCTGTGTCATAAAAGCTGAGAAAAGAATATAGGGCGCCAGGATAAAAAGAATAGCATACAGCTCTTGACGTTTTCTCCTGAACATTTCGATCATTCCCAGAAAAGCAAAGAAGTATATCGGAGAGTAAAGAAGAAATCCATCTTTCTGGTCGAGGAAATAGCCGGCAAGGGTCTCCCAGCGGTAGCGGAAGGGAATGTCCACAAAAACCGTTTGGATAAAAGCTAAAAAGCTCTGGGAAGAGAGATGGCCTTTAGTGGAAATGGCAGAGGGAGAAAAGGATCCGTATATTTTGTACTGGAATAACATGTGAAGAAGTGTAAGGACAACGGGAAAAACAAGAAAAGCAAGCACATTCCATTTGACCTTGTGCTTTTTAAGAAAAACCCATAGGCCGTATAGGATCAGAGTCCCGGCAATGATCACATATTTGATGGCATGAAACCAGATGAATGTCGATAGAATCAGCCCGATGCCCAGTATATGGCTCCTTGAAAAAGAAGCCCGGTGGCTGAGAATACGGAACACATAAAAGGATAATAGGGTTATAAGGAGTTCCGGATACAAATGGAAACTGTAGAAAAAGATCGGGGAGGTGAAACAGAACAGAGCCCAGAGTATAACAGCCAAGTTTTCTTTGTTCCATGCATGTCGAGCATAAAGGAAGATTTGAATGCCTAAAAAGGCTCCGATAAGGCTTATACTGAAACGCAAAATAATTAAAAGAAGCTTTCCCTTGAACAATGAAGCCAGAGCATAAAAAGGGAGCATAAGAACGGAAAAGCCCGGAGAATGAAAGGAATACTTACCTTGCGTTCCGGGGGCGATGTGCCGGGCAAGCTTGGTTTCTGGAGGCATGTATTTTTTATAATCTCTGTTTTTATAATTATTAGCCAGGTTGACGTCCCCGTCATGGAGAAGGCTGTGAGATATCATCAGATAATGGGGTTCATCTCCGGAAAATTCAATGCCCTGGGATACGATCATCAGGGAGCCTGCATTGTAAACAAGGATTGAAGCAAGAAAGAGCCAGATAAGTTTTCTTTTTAGCGGCATTTTACTAAACGTGTTTGCCCAGGATCCGAAAACAGATGGGTTTTTCAGGTGGAGTGTCCAGATCCCTGCTGCTTTGAGATAGAGGACAGCTATGAGGACTGCTATGCCGAGAAGGCTGAAACGCGTGATCAGGTCATCCGAACTCAGATAGTGCCGGTTGGCAAGTGGCATGAAGAGGAAAAAAAGGACAGGAACCCAGCTTAGAATATTTCGCATTCGGACATCATTGAGGTTTGTGTTAAACAGGCGGGAGAGCCATTTTGAAAAAAGCAACCACAGTCCTGTCATGATCACAAACACAAGAACCGTCTGGAGGAGAAATGGGCCCGGTTTCCAGGTAAAAGCATGGTTGTCAAAGACCATATGCCGTGCCTGTTCGCAGAACTGAAAAAAATATACCAAAAGGCTGCTAAGAACAATGAAAACAGGGACCTGGAAGAGCAGGAGTTTCTTTTTCATTGGAGGACAATTATGTAATAAATCGATAATGGAAACAATGGGAAATTTTAAACTTCCTTCCGTAGTTATTCGTATAGTATAGTATCCGGTATTGTAGAAAGATTTAATTTTCTGTTATGGAGGATGAATATGCTAAATAAACGAAGTCTGAGTATTCTTGTTAGTCTTTTTATTTTTGGATTTTTCTCTTTGGGCTATGGTGAAGAAACCGTGTCTCTGACACTGGAAGAATGTATTACAACAGCGTTGGAAAACAATCTAAGGATCTCGATCGAGAGATACAACCCTGAGCTGGCAGATGTCTCTATTATCCGGGCCAAGGAGTTATTCATGCCGCGTTTTGATCTTAGCTACGGCCGCCAGAGGACAGAAAGTCCTTCTTACTGGTGGCTCCAGGGAGCCGACACCCAGATTTCCAAGTATTCGGATTATTCCGTCTCTTTTATCCAGCAGATCCCCACAGGCGGCAACCTGTCGCTGTCTCTGGCTAATTATTCTTCGGACACCAATGCGGCTTTCCAGCTCATCAATCCCAGATACGGCAGCACCATCCGGTTTGATTTCACACAGCCGCTTCTGAAAAATTTTGGCCGCAAGGTCAGCCGTAAGGAGATCATAATTGCGCAGAACAATCTGGAAATCTCTCAGCACCAGTTCAGAACTGTTTTGCTTGATACCATATACAGGGTCCAGGAAGCTTACTGGAATCTGGTCTATGCTATTGAAAATCATAATGTTAAAAAGCAGTCCCTTCAGCTGGGCCGGGACCTTCTTGCAAAAAACCAGAAAGAGGTCGAGGTCGGAAAACTTGCTCCAATTGAAATCTTGAATGCGGAAACTGTGGTCGCTCAGCGTGAGGCGGATATTCTCCAGGCCGAAGCCCTAATAAGGAAAGGTGAAGACCTCCTCAGAAATATTTTAAATAGGGATACTATGCTTCAGAGTTCCGGGCAGAAGATCATTCCCCGTGATGATCCGGCCTTTATTGCCAGGGGTGTTTCGCTGCAAAAAGTCCTGGATATCGCTTTAATAAGTCGGCCTGATCTGAAGGCAACGGAGAAGAATATCGAAACCAAGGAATTGAACCTGACTATTGCTAAAAATCAGTTGTTGCCCGGACTGGATTTGAACTTATCCTACTGGAGCCCGGGTCTTTCAGGCGACAGACTCCTCTATCTCGATGACAATCCTTTTTCCGGCATCATCGTCGGGAGGGAAAAGGGAAGTGCCGGAGATTCTATAAGTGATGCCTTCAAACTTCTGTATAACAACTGGTCAGTAGGTGTGACGTTGTCATTCCCTTTAAGCAGTATTTTTACGCGGGCTGATTTTACCAGAGCACGGATCGAATTGGATAAAAGCCATGTCGAAATGGAGGATGCCAGGCGTCAGGCATTGCTTGAGGTAAGGGATGCTGTCAGGGACATTGAGACAAACTCCAAACGTGTGGACGCCTATAAGCTGGCCAGGAAACTGGCTGAAAGGCGTCTCCAGGCCGAAGAAAAAAAATTGAAGGTCGGCCTGACCACAAATTATTTTGTTCTCCAATACCAGGAGGAACTGGCCAATGCCAGGTCATTGGAGATCAAAGCTATTGTGGACTATAACCTCGCCTGGGCAAAACTGGAAAAGGCCACAGGGATGAGCCTCAAAAACCGAAATATTCTGGTGAAGTAAGCGGTCATTGTGTTAAAATAAAAAAAATGAAGATATCTGTAGTTGTCATCACGTTCAATGAAGAAAAACGGCTGGAAGCCGCGTTAAACAATGTCAAGGATATTGCATCTGAGATCATTGTGGTGGACAGTTACAGCACGGATGGTACGCTGCAGGTTGCAAAACAATTTTCAGATCATGTTTATAAGCGGAAATGGACTAACTATGCAGACCAGAAGAACTTTGCCAACAGCAAGGCTTCGTTCCCCTGGATCCTTTCTCTGGATGCGGATGAGCGGCTGTCTCCTGAACTCGCAGAGGAAATTCAGGGATTGCTGGACCTTGAACCCGATTGCTCAGCTTTTTCCATGCCGAGACATGCCTTCTATCTTGGAAAATGGATCCGCCATTCCGGATGGTACCCGGACAGGAAAACCCGTCTTTTTCTGAAAGATAGAACATACTGGGAAGGCGAATATATCCATGAAAGTCTGGTCGTCGACGGAAAAATAAGCAAGCTGAATGGTTCGATCCGGCATTTCTCATACAACAATATTCGTGACCATTTGGAACGGATCAATCTGTTTTCGGATCTTGGGGCGCAGAAGCTCTATGCCGCGGACAGGAAATGCCGCTGGTATCATCTGGCGGTCTTGCCCTTTTCCGGGTTTATCAAGTCCTATTTATTAAAAGCTGGATTTTTAGACGGATTTGCCGGTTTTATAATTTCAGCGCTTCATGGCTATTCGATTTTCACAAAATACGCGAAATTAGGAGAGATATGGAAAAAGGGAGAGAAGATTGAGTCTTTTTCAGATTGATGCCGGAAAAGAGTGGAGAGGAGGTCAGAGACAGTCTTTTTTACTGGCCAAGGAACTCAAGAAAAAAGGATATCCCCTTTATTTTGTTGTTCAACCTTATAGCCCTCTTCATAAACAGGCGCAAAAAGCAGGTCTATCTGTTATCCCTGTAAAAATGCGGAGCGAGGTCGACATTCTTGCTGTGACCCGTCTGGCTGCAGCAATGAAAAAGAAGAATTGCCGCCTGGTTCATTTCCATGATGCACACTCCGTTTCTGTAGGATCGCCTGCAGCTTCTCTGGCCGGGGTTCCTCTGAAAATTATTTCACGCAGGGTGGATTTTCCCCTGAAAAACAATTTTCTATCCCGGCAGAAATACATAAAGAATATAGACTGTATAATTGCCGTATCCAAGGGTGTCAGAAAGGTCCTGATCGAAGGAGGAGTTCCCCCAAAATCCATTAAAGTCATCCCTGACGGGATCGATTATTCTCCTTTTGAGAAAGCAAGTTCCATCGATTATCTGAGGCAGGAGCTTTCTTTTAAAAAAAAAGATTTTCTGGTTGGAATTGTTGCTCACCTGGCAGATCACAAGGGGCATAAGTACCTGATCAGAGCGGCCAGGATCTTGAAAGAGAAGGCTCCAAGGATCAAGTTTATCATTGTTGGCGAAGGCCCCCTGAAAATGGAATTGACCCGGCAGGTCAGCGAAAGTCATATCGGAGATATTGTTTTTTTCCTTGGGTTCCGTGACGATATTCCCCGGATCCTTCGCTCACTCGATCTCTTTGTTCTGTCTTCCTACTTGGAAGGGCTGGGCAGCAGCCTTTTGGATGCCATGGCCTGCCGTCTTCCGATAGTAGCCACAAAGGCGGGCGGAATCCCGGAAGTTGTTGTTCACAGGAAAACCGGTTTGCTCGTGCCGACGCGAAATTCAGAAGCCCTGGCGACCGCTATTCTCAAGCTCTATAAGGACCGGGAGCTTGCGAAACAACTGGGAGACAATGGATTCGAACATGTCCATGGGAAATTTTCAGCCGAAGCCATGGCTGGGAAGATAATTGATCAATATGATAAATTGGCGCGAGAAAAGGGAATCAAGTTGAATGAGTATTGAACGGATAGAACTTTCTCTTCTCAAGGTGCCCTATGTCCATTATTTTGAGACGAGTTTCAGCAGGGAATACGATCGGACATTTATCATTGTCAAGGTTTTTGAGGAAGGTATCGTGGGTTACGGTGAGGTCGTTGCAACAGCCAGTCCCCTCTACAGCTACGAAACTACAACCACGGCCTGGCATGTCTTAAAGGATTTTTTTATTCCTCTGACGCTTGAAATGGCAATATCTGATCCTGTTGATTATCACAGAGAGCTGGGGATGTACAGGGGGCATCCCATGGCGAGAGCCGGACTGGAACTGGCCCTGTGGGATTTAAAGGCCAAAAAAAAGGGACAACCTCTTTATAAGATGTATGGAGGGATCAGGAAGGAGATCGCTGCTGGTGTCAGCGTAGGGATCCAGGATACTGTGCCTGAACTTTTAAACAGGATCCATTCTTTTCTGGAGGAGGGGTACCAGAGGATCAAGATCAAGATCAAGCCTGGTTGGGATGGGAATATCTGTCAGGAGATACGGAAAGAATTTCCTGAAACCCTTCTCCAGGTGGATGCTAATGGGGCCTATGGCATAGAGGATGCGGAGCATCTTAAGGAACTGGACGGTTATGGTCTTTTAATGCTCGAACAGCCATTTCCCCCATATGATCTCTGGGATCACAGCCGTCTTCAAAAACAGATCAAAACTCCGGTCTGTCTTGATGAAAGCATTATTTCCTTGACTACGGTGAGACAGGCGCTGGAGATGGGAAGCTGCAGGATTGTAAATATCAAGGTTGGGCGTATCGGCGGGATTGTGGAAGCGCGGAAGATACATGATTTCTGCCAGGATAAAAAAATCCCGGTCTGGTGCGGAGGTATGCTGGAATCCGGCATCGGCCGGGCACATAACGTGCATCTGGCTTCGCTTCCAAACTTCCTGTTTCCCAACGATATTTCCGCGAGCAAGCGCTATTACAAGCGGGATCTGATCGATCCTGCTTTTGATATTGAACCGGATGGAACCATCAAGATTCCTCGTGACCCTGGAATCGGTGTAAAACCGGTTGAAACATGGATCCAAGAAGCTACTCTGAAAAGAGAAATCTTCCGGAATCATTAGGAAAACCGACATGTGCGCAATGACTTATAAAAAAGCCGGTGTGGATATTGATAATGCCGACGCTTTCATAAAGAAGATCGATCCCCTTGTTAAAAAGACTGAAAGATCCGAAGTGCTGGGAAAGTTCGGTGGTTTCAGCGGTTTGTTCAAACCGCGTTTAAAGGGAATGGCCAACCCGGTTTTAGTCTCGTCGACTGACGGTGTCGGTACTAAACTCCTGGTTGCGGAAATATTAGAAAAGTATGACACTATTGGTATCGACCTTGTTGCCATGTGTGTCAATGATGTTCTGGTTCCAGGTGCCGAACCGCTGTTTTTCCTGGATTATATTGCCACTGGATGGCTGAACAAGACAAAGCTTTTCCAGGTGATGAAGGGGATCACCAGGGGCTGCTGCCAGGCCGGATGTGCCCTGATCGGAGGGGAGACAGCAGAACTTCCCGGTATGTATGAAGGGGAAAAATTCGACCTGGCCGGTTTCAGCGTCGGGCTTGTCGATCAGAAGAATATCATTGACGGGCACTCTGTCCGCCCCGGCGATGTGCTGGTAGGCCTGGCATCGAGCGGACTGCACAGTAATGGCTTTTCTCTTGTCAGAAAGGTTCTAAGTTGGGAGGAACTGAGGGGACGGCTTGGTCAAGAAGTGCTCAAGCCTACTCGGATCTATGTGCAGCCGGTTTTAAAGGTCTTGAAAAAAATCCGCATCAAAGCTATGGCCCATATTACAGGCGGCGGTTTTTATGACAATCTACCAAGGATGCTCCCTGCCGAATGTGCTGTCCGGATTCAAAGAAGGAAGTGGCCTGTTCCGTCTATTTTTTCCACGATCCAGAAAAAGGGAAACATCGATGACCGCGAAATGTATCGCACACTGAACATGGGGATCGGAATGGTCCTGGTATTCAGCTCCAGGGAAGCCGGGAACGCTGTAAAGATGCTTACATCTTTTGGGGAAAAAGCCTATATCATCGGAGAGGTCATCAGAGGATGTCGAAAAGTCGAGATCGTCAGTTGACAGACAGGTGTATTAGTTATTATTAAAACATTCATGACAAGGAATTTAACACTTTTACAGTCAAAAAGAGTGGTTTTTCTGCTTCCTTGTCAGGTCATTGTTGGTATGTTTCTTGCAATTTTCTATTTTAAAAGATTTTGTATAATCTTTGTACAAAATGTTTAATATGAAAAAAAAAGTTTTTATCGCTGCAGCTGTTTTGAGCACGGTGTTTTTTGTCTTTTCCCAAGAAAAATTGTTTGTGGAAACTCTTGTTGTAAATATCGAGGTTCCTGTCAGGGTCTTTGACGGGAAGCGCTTTGTAGATAACCTCTCCATTGATGATTTTGAAGTCTATGAAGAAGGGGTCCTTCAAAAAGTCGAGGCGGTCTATCTGGTTAAAAAACAAAGGATCGAACGGAGTGAAGAAAAGAAGAAATTTACACCTAAAACCTCAAGGAACTTTTATTTGTTGTTCGAAGTTTCTGATTTTTTACCTAAACTTGGCGAGGCGGTTGAATACTTTATTCAGAATGTTTTTTATCCAGGGGACCACCTCACTGTTGTTACTCCGGTAAAAACCTACCGGCTGAGAGATAAAACATTTGAGATCCTGTCCAAATCAGACGTTATCAAGCAGCTCAGGGGCATATTGAGAAAGGATGTTCTGATCGGAAGCGCGGATTACAGGAATGCTGTCAAAGAGCTGACCGGTCTGGCCAAATCTTTGACTGCTGCGATCGTGCAGGATGGGATAGATGCTAATCCGACTAATAAACCTGATGATTTTGGTATGGCCGCCTACAAAGATATAGCCATGGACCTTCAATTGACTATGTATACAACACTCCTAAGTAAACTGGAAAACCTTCGTTATGTTGACCAGGGAAAGCTGATGGATTTTACGCAGCAGCTAAAGCTTGAAAAGGGGCAGAAATATGTGTTTTTGTTCTACCAAAGAGAATTTATTCCTGTTGTCGAACCGAGAATCCTGAACCAGTACATAAACCTTTATCAGGACAGGGAGGATATCCTTCATACGATTTCCGGCTTGTTTGATTTTTATAAGCGGGACCTATCACTTGATATTGATCTGATAAAAAAGGCCTGCTCAGATTCTTCTATTTCCATGCATTTTTTATATATAACAAAATCTCCTCAAATTGTGTCCGGAGTGCGAATGGAAGAGCATTCGGAAGATATTTTTTCTGCATTCAGGGAGATGGCTCTTGCCACAGGAGGGTATGTGGAAAGTTCCTCTAACCCTGAATATCTATTCAAAAAAGCAGTAGCTTCATCGGAGAACTATTATCTTCTTTATTATTCGCCTAAGTCGTATAAAAGGGACAAAAAGTTCAGAAACATTAGCGTCCTGATCAAAAATAGAAATTTTCGAGTTACTCACAGACTAGGTTACTTCGCCAACTAACCTGAACAATTTACAAGCCGATCTTATCCCATCTGCTGCGTTACTGTCCGTTCGCAGTATATGAATACAGCTTCACGAACAGCCTCTTGCAGATGCATCAACCTCGGCTCGTAAATAGTCCAGGCACTTACTTCAATGGGACACAATAAAAACACTCGAACCCTTGAATCCTTGAATCCTATTTTTATCATCGGCCCTTTTTTACCCTCCGAGCGAGCCGATCTCACCGCAGTGGCTTCGTCGTGTTCCGTTCGCAGTATATAAATACAGCTTCACGAACCCCTCCTTGCAGCTACGGCAATCTCGACTCGTGAATAATCCAGGGGTAGCCTGAACAATTTACAAGCCGATCTAATAAAAAAAAGGGTTCTAGGAATCAAGGGGTCAAGGATTCAAGTGAAAGAATAAGAGGCCAAGGGCCAACGACTAAAGGCAAATGCAAAAAAGGCCCAGAGCCCAAAGCAGCTTAGCCCAAAGTCATTTAATTTGCGTCATTCTCGTGCAAACGGGAATCCAGTTCTTTGAGTTCATTGAGTTAAATTTTATTGAAATAACCCAAAGAACACAACGAACTAAATAAACTCAACAAACTCTTCTTGACTTCGACGACTTCGATAGACTTCTATAGACTGTTTTTCCTTGGCCTGATCCTATGCTGTTGAATTATTGGTGTGTCTGTAATACCATCTTTTTGAGTAATTCTTTAAAATGAATAAAGAACGGGGGCGCTATGAAAAAATTGTTTTTTTGGTCTGTTTTGTTTTTTATTGTTGGAAGCATAATATTATCTGGAGGAGATATGTCCCGCCAAAAGCTGCTCTATGAAAAAGGGAATGTTCCGCAGTATTCAGGAAAAGACCTGGCCACTATTTCCTTTCCAATCGGAGGGCTGGGGACCGGCAACATCAATATTGGCGGCAGGGGTGAGATCCGTGAGCTTGAGATTTTCAACCGCCCAAATAAAGGCGGTCATCCTGACATGACATTTTTCTCTGTATGGATAAAAGAAAAAGGCCAAGATCCTGTGGCCAGGATCCTTGAACGAAAACTTCTCCCTCCCTATGTCGGTTGGATGGGATTTCCCCGAAACCAGTTGGCCGGTGTTGCCAGGTTTGATGAGGTTGTTTTTTGCGGCGAGTACCCATTTGCGAATATCCGCTTCCTGGACGAGCGGATTCCTGTTTCCATCGAGCTTGAGGCTTTTAATCCATATATTCCTCTGGATCCGGAGGGAAGCGGGATCCCGGCAGCGTTATTCAACTGGAAGGTAAGGAACGATAAGTCGAGTCAGGTAGATGTGAGCATCGCTTTCAGCATGCTGAATCCTATTAAAACTCAGGATGAAAATAATCGGAACAGTTACGGAAAGAATCTAAATCAATACCTTAATGAGGGCCGTTTCAGGGGGATCGAGATGACATCCAATCGAGCGTCTCTAAAGGATCTGGAATACGGCAGCCTGGCCATTGTTACATCCGAATCAGATGTGGATATCCAGACACGCTGGTACAGAGGGGGATGGTGGGACAACGCCCACATTTTCTGGGACGACTTTTCGGATGACGGGCGCATTCAGATCGTAAATGACAGTCAGGAATCCGAAGCCGGCCGAAGTGATGTTGCCACTGTTCTTGTCCATTTTAAACTGGGCCCCGGAGAAGAAAAAACTGTTCCCTTTTATTTGACCTGGTATTTTCCCAACCGGGAGAACTACTGGAACAGGGAAAAAGAAGTCAAAGGGAAAAAATTCCAGAACTTCTATGGCGCCAGATTTAAAGGAGCCTGGGATGTGGCCCGATATATTATAGACAACATTGATGAGCTTGACCATGATACCCGGGCATTTTCTGCTCTTCTTTCACAGTCGACTTATCCTTCTTATGTTATAGATTCCCTTTCGTCCCAGATGTCTTCTTTAAAGACCAATCTGGTTATGAGGGTAGAGGATGGCAAATTATTCGGGTTTGAAGGTCTTACAGACAACAGCGGATGCTGTCCCATGAACTGCACGCATGTCTGGAACTATGAACAAACATTGGCCTTCCTGTTTCCCTCTCTTGAAAGGACTTGCCGGGAGACGGATTTTCTGCATAACACGTTTGACAATGGCTACCAGGTCTTCAGGACATTAATCCCACTGGGGGATTACTGGTGGTCTTTTAAACCGTGTGCAGACGGACAGATGGGAAACATTGTCCGGGTTTACAGGGAATGGAAGATATCCGGAGATACGGGGTGGCTGAAAAAGATGTGGCCCAAAGTCAAAGCTGCTCTGGAATTCGCATGGATCGGAGTTGGCAATGTGCCGGAAAAATTCAAATGGCAGAAAGAACGTCTTCTCCGGCCGTGGGATCCGGATAAAGACGGAGTGATGGAGGGGGAACAGCACAATACATATGATATTGAATATTATGGTCCGAATACAATGACTGGATCGCTCTATCTGGCGGCCCTGAAGGCCTGTTCAGAGATGGCTGCAGCTGTAGGTGACAAAAACAAGGTGAAGGAATATATAAAGCTCTATCGCAGCGGCTCCTCACAGTATGATTCAAAGCTATGGAACGGGGAATATTATGTACAGAAGATCAATGTGATGGATGGACTCGTTGTTCCCGGGCATCTGCGTTCCCCCGGAAAGGAAGATAGCAAAGGGAATAAAGTTACTCTTGAACAGGGAGATGTTATGCCCAAGTACCAGTATGGAGACGGCTGCCTCTCCGATCAGCTCCTGGGGCAGTATCTAGCCCATGTCACCGGGCTCGGTTATGTTCTGGATAAAACCCACGTGGATAAAGCCATGGATTCCATTTATAGATATAATTTCAAGAATGACCTCAGCAGCTTCTCCAATGTCCAGCGTGTGTATGCACTGAACGAGGAAGCAGGGCTTTTGCTCTGTTCCTGGCCCAATGGGAACAGGCCTGCCCTGCCATTTGTGTATTCGGATGAGGTGTGGACTGGTATCGAATACCAGGTCGCCGCCTCTCTGATCTATTCAGGCCATATCGATCAGGGTCTGGCCATCGTTAAAGCTGTCAGGGACAGGCATCGCGGGTTTAACAGAAATCCCTGGGATGAATTCGAATGCGGTCATCATTACGCCAGAGCTATGGCAAGCTGGGCTGTTATGCTTGCGCTTTCTGGTTTTCAATATGACGGAGTCGATCATTATCTGGCCTTTTCTCCCAGGATATTTCAGGAAGATTTTAACACTTTCTGGTCCACTGGAAGCGGCTGGGGAAGCTTTTCCATAAAGGGAAAAGAAGTCCGCTTGAAAATCGCTTATGGGGAGCTAAAGCTGGGATCACTGGGACTTGGCAAAGACCTGGGTTTCCGATCGATAAAACAGTGTCGGATCAATGAAAAAAGCCGCCTGGTGAAGTACGGGACCGGCCCCTCTGTTAATAAGGTTGAGTTTGGAGAGATCGTATCCCTTCATCGGGGTGATGAGCTGATCCTTACATTTCAATGAAAGGTTTGTTTATAAAAAGTTATGTTAGGCTATTATATTAATTCTTACTAACAGGGGAATATTTCACAGCCTGAATTGTATATGAAATGAGAAAGGAGAATAACAATGAAAAAATTATCAATTGTTTTGATTATGGCATTTATTTTAGCCGGGTCCTATTTGGCCGTTGAGGCCTCCCGTGCGGCTGACTTTGTTTCTGTGCCCGGGAAGGTTAACGACACACAGGGCAATCCTATACCCTCGGTCCTGGTTACTGCTGTAGAAACAGGCACAAAAAAGATCCATAAGACTATGACAGATAATACAGGGATCTTCATCTTCAACAACATTCCCGTTGGCCTCTATGACTTCAGGTTTGAGTTGGCGGGATTTAAAACTGCGGTGACAAAAGGCTTTCGGATAATAAAGACCAAAGGGATCATGCTGAATGTCGTTCTTGTCCGGGTCAGCGAAAAAGACGAATCCAAGGTAGAGGTAGTTGGCGGTGGGTTGGGAGGCGTAGTTGGCGGTGTGCTGGATGGAGTGGTTAGAAAAATGATCCGGCCCATGTCAAGGGAGGCTGCAGCGCCTCCTCCGTCCTATTCCTATCCCTTCAACACCGAGGAATATGACCGGATCTATGAGAACCAATACCTGTTAGCCCTTGCTAATCCACTCTCCACTTTTTCCATCGATGTTGATACTGCTGCCTATGCCAATGTCCGGCGGTTTATAAAGATGAATCAGCTTCCTCCCAAGGATGCGGTCCGTGTTGAAGAAATGATCAATTATTTTCGCTATGATTATCCCCTTCCTCGTGGGAAGCATCCATTTTCGATCTATACAGAAATATCCTCCTCACCATGGAATAAAAATCATAGATTGGTCCACATCGGCCTACAGGGAAAAAAATTGGAGACCAAGGAACTTCCTTCGAGCAATCTGGTTTTTCTCATCGATGTATCAGGATCCATGAGATCGCCCAATAAACTTCCCCTTCTGAAGTCGGCTTTTCAGCTGCTGACCAAGCAGTTGAGCAAAAAGGACAATGTAGCTATCGTGGTTTATGCAGGCGCTGCTGGTCTGGTCCTGCCGTCTACAGCAGGAGACAGGAAGGAAAAGATCATTGAATCCATAAACCAGCTTCGAGCCGGAGGATCGACTGCAGGAGGCCAGGGCATCAAACTGGCCTACAAAGTCGCAATGGAAAACTATATAAAAGGCGGAAATAACCGTGTGATCCTGGCAACAGATGGTGATTTTAATGTCGGGGTTTCAAGTACATCTGAACTGGTACGTATGATCGAGGAAAAGCGGGAACAGGGCGTCTTTCTTACTATTGTGGGTTTCGGAATGGGAAATTACAAGGACAGCCGTATGGAGCAGCTTGCGGATAAAGGAAACGGATCCTACCACTACATTGACGGCCTGCTCGAAGCAAAAAAAGTTTTCATCGATGATATGCGCGGCACGCTCTTTACCATCGCAAAAGATGTTAAAATTCAGGTTGAGTTCAATCCTGCAAAGGTCAAGGCTTACCGTCTGATCGGATATGAGAACAGGATGCTAAAGAAGGAAGATTTCTCTGACGACACCAAAGATGCTGGTGAATTGGGCGCCGGCCATACAGTAACTGCTCTTTATGAGATCATTCCTTACGGCTCCGAAGAAGAGATCCCCGGCGTTGATAAACTTAAATACCAGGAAACCAAGATAAGTCCGGAAGCCTTTAAAACCAGAGAGCTTATGACCATAAAACTGAGATACAAAGATCCTGACGGGGAAAAGAGCAAGCTGATCGTACATCCTTTAGTGGACAAACATATCCGCCTCGCCAAAACGTCTGATAATTTTAAATTTTCCTCTGCAGTGGCCCAGTTCGGCATGCTGCTTCGGAATTCGAAATTCAAGGGAGGATCCTCGCTGGAGAACGTCTTGAAAATGGCAAGAGAGTCGAGGGGCAAAGATGCTTTCGGCTACCGGGCTGAATTCATCAATCTGGTGGAGCTCAGTTCTCTTCTTGACCAGTTGAAATAACAGGATTATTCCACTTCCTCATTCTTGAACTCATCAAATCCGTACCCGACGAGATGAAATGGGTTGATGATCGTTGTCAGGATATTGGCCAGATGAGCGGCGATCCTCTTTAAATATCGGGAAAACAAAGCATAGATCACGGCTTCCCTGACAACGAGATCCTTTTCATCAAGAATGTGCAAGATCATCGCATCCACCTTTTCCGTGACTTTCCGGTGGTATTTATAGTATTCCTTGGCCTTTTTCACGTCAGCCTGTTTGAAGATATTGATGGAATCCTTCAGAATAGTGCTCATGTTGTTGCGTATGGTTATCAATTCTTTTGAATAGGCATCGTCCGGCAGTTGCTTTGGATAGTGATTGGCCAACTCTATGATATTCTTGACGTAGTCTCCTATTCTTTCCAGGTCCTTGACCACAGTTATCAATATCAATGAATAGCTGGTGTCTTGCTTTGGGTTGATGGCCAGATGCTCGAGGACCTTTTTGCGGACATCCTTCTCGCATTCATTTATTTTTTGGTCGGTGGAATAGATCTTGGCTCTTTTAATGTTAAGATTCCAGATCAATTCTTCGGTAGCGATATTAAAATTGTTTGAGGCCAGCGAAAACATCGTTTCGGTCAGGTCCAGAGCCTGATTTAATAAATTTTCTCGCTTCCAGACATTAAAGATCTTTCTAAACATATTTCTTACCTCATTTTTGCAGTATTATTATAAACGCAATCGGTATCAGATACAGCATGAAATATAAAACCACAAATATAATGGTATTTTTTTTGGATTTTGTTGTAAGTTTTGCAAGGTTTTCTGCAAGCCATATGGGAACATTCTTAAACGGGTAAATGATAACGATCCCGAATATATTAAAGAGAAGATGTGTGAACGCTACCGTGATCGCTATGGGATTTAATGTCGCAAAGGCGGCCAGCATGGCAGTGACCGTTGTCCCGACATTGGCTCCCAGCATGTAAGGGAATATTTTCCGGATGGTCAGCAACCCAGCCCCGACCAGCGGAATAACCAGCGAAGTTGTGACAGAGCTGCTCTGAATAATAGCAGTGACCGCTACAGCAAGGAGAAAAGCGGTCAAACCGTTTTTGAACAGATACCTGTCAAGAAAGATCTCGATCTTGGACAGCATTAATGAACGCATGATCTTGACCATCCGGATCAGCGAAAAAAATAACAGACCCAGAGCCAGGCCTGCCAGGAGGATTGGATACGGCAGGAGGTCTTTAATTAGGTTTATGACCGGCTGCGTGATCATTTTGAGCGGGCTTAAAAACTCAAGGCCTCCGATTCCCACAAACGCATCAGCAAGGGCAGTGGCTGATTTCTCCAGTATGTGGGTGGTCATTTCAAGGGGGAACAGGATGATAACTGCCAAAATGTTGAAAATATCATGGACAGTACCAGCGGCAAATGCCCGCTCAAATTCCTGCTTTCTAGTTATATGCCCCAATGAGACAATTGTATTTGTAATGGTGGTGCCGATATTAGCGCCCATAATAATCGGAATCGCTCCGGACAGAGTCAATACTCCTCCGGCCACTGCGCCTACCGCGATGGAGGTTGTGGTCGATGAGCTCTGGATGATACTGGTGATAAGTATCCCGATCAGCAAACCGACAAAGGGATTGGAGGTTGTTTTAATAATAGCTTCTGCAAACCCTTTTCCCATCAGTTGAAAAGATGCGCCCATAAGCTGGATGGAAAGGAGAAACAGATAAAGGACGGCTATAAAAAAAAGCAGCTTTTTGATTCTGACCAGGGTTTCTTTTTTCATTTGTGGAAGAAACGATACAATATCACAGAAGAAAGTTTGAGCAAAGAAAAATCAATATGATCTTAAAAACCAAATTTTTATAATCGGCCGCAGCATTTTTTATATTTAAGCCCGCTTCCGCAGGGACACGGATCGTTTCTGCCGACAGGTGGCTGTTTAATTGATTGAGGACTGGAAGGCATCATGGCCTGCTGTCGCTTCCAATCATCAGCCATCCATCTGAACTGCTCATCTGCATGGGAAAAAAATGTCTTAAATGAGGGGCAGAAATAGTTTAACCCTCGGGACGGAGCCGACAAGAGACGCTCTTTAGGGCAGCCTCCTCTGCAGAATGGAAGCCATCTGCATTTTTGGCATTCAGGGTGAAGGATTGATTTGATCCTGCCGAACCTGTTCTGTTGAGCGCTGTTCAGCATATCGATGATCTTTTTGTCCTGGATATTTCCCAGCTTCCATTCCGGATCGACAAAAAAGTCACATGCATACACATCGCCGTTGTGCTCGATCACCACATAGACACCGCATTCTTTGAGAAGCGTACATTCTGGAGGAGGCAGTCCCACATAAGAATGGAACAGAGAGTCAAACAGACGGATGGATGTAGCCGGGACGCCGTCAACAAAATCGCCAAGCCAAAGGTCAAAGAGTTGGCAGAGAAACTCCCCGTACTGTTCCGGCGGAACCGAGAACGAAGCAGGTTTGGAACTGTCTTTCGGGTCCTTTTCCAGGCAGGGGATGTACTGCTGGAAAGTCAGTCCCAAGGATTTGTGGAATGCGTATATCTCTTCCGGGAAGCGGACAGAATAATCATTGACGACCACCAGTGCGTTAACCTCTACTCCTTCATCCATCATCAGCCTGGCTTTATCTTTAACTTTTGCCCAGGAACCCTCTCTGCTGCATTGTTTTCTGTAGCGGTCATGGATGTGTTCGGGCCCGTCCAGAGAAAGGCCGACCAGAAATTTGTATTTGTTCAGGAATTTTGCCCACTCCTTATCGATCAAGAGTCCGTTTGTCTGGAAACCGTTCCCGACGGTATGTCCGCGGCCGTATTTCTGCTGAAAGCTGACCGCTTTTTCAAAAAAGGAAATTCCCATAAGAGTCGGCTCTCCTCCCTGCCATCCAAACGAAACCTGATGTTCGCTCTGGGACATGACCTGTCTGGTCATTTCTTCCAGTGTTTCTTCGCTCATGCGGTGAATTTTGTTCTCTGGAAACATTTCTGCCTTTTCCAGATAAAAACAGTAGGTGCATCCTAGATTGCAGTCCGGCCCGGCCGGTTTAACAAGAATAGACTGGAGCGGTTTAGCATGCTTCCTTATGGTCCCATAAAAAGCTTTTGGCATGAGATTTATTTTCTCGGAGGCAAATAATCCGGATTGGGCCGTGGGAGTTTGGCCTTGGATTTTTTAAGCCAGATGACAAGGTCTTCGTTTAATTCCTTCACTTTATCAGGCCTTTTATCCGAAAGGTCATGTTTTTCGCTGATGTCCTCTTTAAGATTAAAAAGCTCAAAGGTCTTTCCCTCATAACGTTTGATCAGCTTCCAGTCTTTCTTGCGGATGATACTGTAAGGAACAACACTTCCTCTGTAATGGGGGAAATGCCAGTAGATCGCATTTCTTTTTAATTGTCCGCTCTGTCGAAGAACAGGAATGAGGTTTTCCCCGTCGATCGTCCTGTCCGAAGGCAGGTTCACAGAGGCGGCATCACAGATAGTGGGAAAGAAATCAATGCTGGAAACCGGCTCATGGCAAACCGAACCGGCTTTGACCTCTCCGGGCCAGCGGACGATCAGAGGCACCCGGATCCCTCCCTCATAGGGGTATCCTTTCCCCGAGCGCAGCGGTTTATTATCCGTGGCATAGTCTTTTAATCCCCCGTTATCCGAAGTGAAAATAATAAGAGTATTTTTATTGAGGCCTGACTCATCCAGGGCCTTCAGGATCCGTTCCACAGCCTGGTCAACGCTTTCTATCATCGCGGCATAGACAGCGTTTGTATGGTTCGTCTTTGTCTTTTTGTCATATTTGGCTACAAGGCTCTTTTTTCCCTGAAACGGTGTGTGGACCGCATAATGGCACATGTTGAGGAAAAAAGGCTTATCTGTGTTCTGTTTTATAAATTGTACCGCTTCATCAGCTTCCCGGTCTGTAAGGTATTCACTCTGTTTTCGGGGACGCAGGGTTGCAATACTGCTTCGCCGGGCATGTTGATAATAGGGGTCAAAGTAAGTCGGCGGCTGGCCGATCTCACAGCCTCCGATATTGATATCAAATCCCTGCTTATCGGGAAACCATTCATAGGGTCCCAGATGCCACTTTCCAATGTGGCAGGTTGTGTAACCGGCTGTCTTGAGCATTTCAGCGATCGTGACCTCATCCAGTTCCATCCAGTAGGGATTTGGCGGGCAGAGAAGCCTGCGGTTTCGGCCTCCTACATATTCCTCTGGGTTTTTTCTGGAACCTATGGCAGTGTGGGCTTCGCGGTCCAGATGGTGGATCCAGTCCGTCACTCCGGTCCTTGCTGGATAGCGGCCGGTCATAATGGATGCGCGTGTCGGGGAACAGACTGCACATGCAGCATATCCATTGGTAAATTTCATTCCCTGAGAGGCGAGGATGTCGATATTCGGAGTCTCATAATAGCGGCTTCCATAGCAGGAGAGATCTGTCCAGCCGAGGTCATCCACATTGATAATGATAAAATTGAGTGGAATTTGTGCCCCAAGCGTAAAAGGGGACAGAGGACCACCCCCGGCTAAGGCTGCAGCTCCCAAGCCAAGAGAATGCAGGAATTGACGTCTTTTCATGAGTGTCTCCCTTATTCGTTTCGTTTTTTTCTGACGAGTGGGAAAAGGCCGGATTCTGTACGTGCGGAAAAGAGGATATCTTCGATTTTTCCCATAACATCCGGATTTTTAGCGGCAATATTATGTGATTCAGAGATATCATTCTTCAAGTTATAAAGCTCGATGTCTTTGTCGTAAGCGGCGCGACAGGCTTTCCAATCGCCCATCCGGACCGCCTGCCGTCCCAGGTATTCCCAATACAAATAATCATGTTCCTGCTGCTTTTCAGGCTGTCCCATCAAAGTAGGTAGAAAAGAGATACCATCGATATTATGAGGAGCCTGGATGCCCAGCAGGTCAGCAATGGTAGGCAAGACATCCCAGAATGCGGAGATGTGACCTGTCTCTGTTCCCGGCTGGATCTTTCCTGGCCAGCGGGCGATCATAGGAACGCGGATCCCTCCCTCGTAAAGCTGGGTCTTTAAACCACGAAGCGGGCCTGCACTGTTGAAAAACGTCGAATCCGTTCCTCCATTAAAGGTCGGTCCGTTATCGCTTGTGAACATAACCAGTGTGTTGTCCTCCAGTCCCAACTCATTGAGAAGGTCCAGGATCCGGCCGATCTCCCTGTCCATACGCGTGATCATTGCTGCGTAAGCGGCCCTGGGCTTTGGATGGGGTGTATAGCCCCTGTCGCCCTTGTAAGGGATTTCTGTAAAAGCCCCTTGGTATTTCTTTAGAGAATCTTCTGGAACCTGGAGGGAAACATGGGGAACAGGGAAGGGCAGGTACAGGAAAAAAGGCCTGTCCTTGTTCTCTCGGATAAACTGCAGGGCTTCTTCCGCCATCCTGTCCATGGAGTATGTTTTGCCTTTATAGGGTGCATATGAAGTGAGGTCCAAAGGATCTTTATTTTCCGGAAGTTTTTGGTGGGGGAAGAAGTACTCATTCCCTTCCAACATGTCTTTGGTCCCGTTTTTCCAGAGATGGGTTGGATAATAATTGTGGGCTATCCTCTGGCAGAGATAGCCGTAAAAAAGATCGAATCCCTGTTTACTCGGCTGCCCTGTGCTGTCCGGACCTCCCAGTCCCCATTTGCCGATCGCTCCGGTTGTATATCCATGTTTCTGGAGGATGGTTCCGATGGTCTCTGTGCCGGGCAAAAGCGGTCTCTGCCCTTCAAGATTCGGGTCGTGCCATACATCTCCTCTTTCAGGCAGTTCGTCATTAGCCCGGATGTATGCGTGTCCTGTATGTTTTCCGGTCAGAAGGACGCACCTTGAGGGAGCACAGACCGGGCTCCCAGAGTAGTGCTGGGTAAATTTTATTCCCTCATCCGCCAGTTTATCGATGTTCGGTGTCCGGATCTTTGTCTGCCCATAACTTCCAAGTTCCCCATATCCCAGGTCATCAGCCAGAATATAGATGATGTTGGGCTTTTTGATGTTTTTTTTACATCCCCATTCGATCGGAGGGATGGAAAGAGCCGCAGCTCCCAGTCCTATTGTTTTTAAAAAATCACGCCGGTTAAACTTGGACATTATAAAAGATCTCCCTATTTATAAAAATAATTGAAGATTATTTTTTAAATATCTCTACCAGAGCGATTCTGTGTCCTTTCTGCACCTCAAATCCGGATGACTTGATATGGGAGATGGGATTCCAGGTGATATCAATTAGTCCGTCTTTATCCAGGTCGACTCTCCATCCGTATTCCAGGTTTTTAATAAAGATTTGTTTTTTTGACGCCGTTTTTGCTTCCGGTCCTTTGGGGATTTCCATGGCTGTTATATAACCCGATGTGCTGTAATTTTCCACAAAAATCTTCATCGACCGCTTCCTGGTGGTTTGGAGAACTACTATCCCCTTGGAACTCAGTGAAAAATCAATATACCTCTTCGGTTCTGTAAAAAGCTCTTTGGCCTGTTCCTGTCCAAGTCCTTCGAACTTCTGCCTGGCTTCTGTCAGTGTCAGGTCTTCCTTGAACCGCAGTGCCGGGTCTTTTATGATGCCTTTTAGCTTATTAATGATAAAATCTTCGGAAAAACCATCCTGAAGAGCAGAGTTGACGAAATTCCACCTGGAAATATCAAAGAAGATCTTCCCATTCTCATCTTTAGGTGTGAGCTGGCCGAGAAACATGTAATATTTATTGGGTTTTTTGCTGCTTTTTTTCCAGGCCCATCCCGGGGGAAGTTGCTCGTCCCACTGAACTCCATGTTCGTCAGATGCGGAAATACTGCCTGACAGCATGAGCTTTTGATTAGCCACATATTTTCGCAGTGGAGCGGGATCTGCGTTGGATCCCATCAGCAATACAAGTAAAAATACGGGGATCAAGATCCGATAGGCGGAACTTTTTGTTGGAAATAATGTTGTTATACGCATGTCAGATCTTCCTTATATGAGGGATTCCACGGAAATCAGTATAGAGCTTTCTTCGGTTTTTTTAAAGAGGACGAATCGAGTCATTTAAAATCTAATCCAAATGGACATGAGGAGTGAATGATTTTATAACCTAATCTTGCTCGAAAGGAGGTTGGGTTATGAGACCGGAAGCACAATATTGTCTTGTTGTAGGGAAAGTGCAAATCACGAAGACAAATATTTTTCAAGCGCTTCGGACACAATTTTATTGAGGTTAGTGCCTTTTGCCCTAGCGTACAATACTGCTTTACGATGAAGATCACTTCCTGTGCGAACATTAAAGCTGCCCTTGAAGGGTTTATCGGGTTTTTTCCCTTCTTCGGTACAGAGTTCTAAATAGTCGTCAACAGCCTCTATAAAGGCCGCACGTAAACTTTCCACATCATTCCCCTCATAGTTTACAAGACTACGAATAAATTCTATTTTTCCATGAAAGATCCGGTCTTCGTCACTATAATGAACCGAGCCATAATATCCTTTATAGCTCATCATATCTTTCATAGTATTCCCTCCTGTTTAAAGATCTCCAAAATATCATGGATGATATACATCTTGAGAATATTGTTGGGGTGCGGCTTATGTAAAGTGATCGGTGCTGCTGTCGAATGAACATATCTCATTCTTGATCCTCCGGTTTTACCTGGTTTTGCCTGTTTATAACCAAGAAGATTTAACAATGTTGTAAGTTCATTCCATGTGAAATCTTTAGGTCGCTGTTGTAATCTTGCCAGTAATTTGTCTTTGCGGCCCATTAATCTTCTTTTCTTATAAAATGTATAATAATCCCACAATAAATGCAACTAAAATTAGTTGCGTTTATTTTGAATATGATCAGAACTTCAACTAACCGGTCTTTTTGGCTTCCTGCTCCTGTCCGGCCTGCCTCAGGGTAAGACTGATTACCCGGTTTTGGGCATCTTTATTGAAAAAGATCTGGATGTAGGGTGATGTGGAAAAAAAAGTGGTGTGGTTTTCAACAAAAAATTTTGTCGGCGCCTGACCTGAGGGCTGGATAATAAGGTAATAATCTTCATAGGTAACAGTGAGTATATAGTCGGGATTGACCTCATATCTGCCCACATACTGCTGATAGATAGATGGATCCAGCCTGTAGAGCGGCTTGATATTTGGTTGAAAGTGCGGCCATTCATAAGTCAGTGAAATACTCCTGAGCATCTCCTCGATGAGGAACTGTCCGTTTGCGCTGTTGGTCATTAAAACCGCTCCCTGCCCTTTCTGGGGATAGAGGATCATGTATGCCTGGAATCCTTCTGTGCTGCCCTTTATGTTGATGTTGAGATTATCATCACTATCGTCGATGGAAAAACCAAGCCCTTGATTGCCGGCCTGGGGAGTCAGCATTGTGCGGGCTGTTTGTGGAGAGATAACACTTTGTGTTTTTCCCATGGCCGTGTTTATGACCGCCAGGGCAAAATTTGCCATGTCTGTGGGCGTTGTCCACAAGCCTGAAGCGGCCTGCGCCGGATAATTAAGCCATTTTACTTCCAGGGGTTGTCCTTCCCTCAGATGCCCGGATGCTGCTTTATGCTCCAATGGAACCGGAGAAGTGGCGGCAAATGTGCTGTGGTCCATTTTTAGGGGTAAAAGAACAGTCTTATCTAAAATCGCGGTGAAGGGATCATTGTTAAACTCTGACAGCAGAAGCTGAAGAATGGCATATCCTCCCTGCGAAAAACGTACCTGTGAGCCCGGTTCAAAATCGATATTGAGAGGGGGATTTGAAGCGGGCTTTTTTCCGTTAAGGACCTGTTGAATTGTCGGGAGGTATTTTCCCTGCTTGTATCCCGGAAGAACAGGAAGATTTGCACCGGAGCTGTGGCTGAGCAGATAGCGGAGGGAAACAGGTGTCTTTCGTGTGTTTCGGTTTGTTTTAATCTTCCAGGTTGTTAAATAGCGGTTGATATCCTCGTCCAGATCAAAAATCCCCTTTTCAACAAAAGAAAGGACTGCGAGTGCGGCCACAGGCTGGCTCAATTCCCCGGCTTGAAACAATGTTTCTATTGTAACCGGATCGTACGAGGAGGTATCTTTGATGCCGTATGATTTGGCCCATTCTATCTGATAGTTATCAATAACAGCCAGGCTAATTCCGGGAACGCGGTAATATGACATCCTTTCCGGAAGCTCCATTTTCTTGAGCGGCATTCCCTTGATAGAGACTGTTTCCAGAAGGCTTCTTTCCACGGATTTGATGCGCTTTCTTGTCAGCGTCTCCGAGGTTTCGCAGCCGGAGTAAAGGAGGAGAATTATTGATGCTGCTGTGATAGAAAAAAGCAATAAGCTTTTTGTCCAAGTTTTGGCCATAAAGGATTCCTTATTTAATAATGAACTTGCTTAAGCTTTTATTTTCCATGCGAGCATATAGTTTTGCAAGTCATTATTAATTGATGTTGGCTGTTTACAGGGGAAAGCTTAACATATCCCTTATGGAAAACCCTGGTTGAGTTTAACAAAAACATGTGAGAACATACATTCAAGGAGTGAGATATGATTCATCGGAAGAATAAAGGGGTTTCGAGGCGTGAATTCCTCAAGGTCGCGGCCGTCGGGGGTGGGGCAGCGTTTTTCAACCTGGACAGGATTGCTGGGGCCGGAATCACAACCCTACTGCCGGGCTGCCGGTCGGAGTTGCCTCTGAAAAACCAACAGCGCCCTAATGTGCTGTTCGTCATCGTCGACGACCTCCGGCCCGAACTGGGATGCTACGGCAACACGGAAATAAAAACTCCGAATTTTGACCGGCTGGCCGGAGAGGGAGTCACCTTTGCACGGACCCACTGCCAGGCTGCGGCCTGCGCGCCCTCCCGGGCCAGTGTCATGCTGGGCATGAGGCCCGACTCCACCCGGGTATGGAGCCTGGGCGAGAAGTTCCGGGAGATCAATCCCGACTATGTCACCATGCCTCAGCATTTTAATAAACACGGCTACCACACCGTCTCAATGGGTAAGATCTTCCACAACCACATGCCCGATCCTATTTCCTTTGTTGAACCGGACTTGAAGCCGGCGGAGTACATGACCCCTGAGATGATCGACCGGGATCCGGAATCCTTCTATTATGACGAAGAATTGAACGAGGAACTGGCCCAGGTCAGGGTGAGGAGGCTGGCGAAGAATCCCAATGCTTATGCCGGCGGTTGGGCCTACGGCCGCTCCTGGGAATGTTCTGAGGCGCCCGACAATGCCTTTTACGACGGGGCCCAAACCGACCTGGCCCTTGAAAAGTTGAAAGAACTGAAAGAGAAGGACCAGCCCTTTTATTTTGCTTTGGGTTACTTCCGACCACACTTGCCTTTTGTAACCCCAAAGAAATACTGGGACCTCTATGACCGGAATGGGCTCTCGCTGGCCGACAATCCCTATCTGCCCAAGGATTCTCCGATCATGGCCATGAATTCCGCCTATGAGCTGACGGGCTGTTATGACCTGGAGTGGGTCAAGCACCCCTCGGTCGCACAGCTCCCTGAGGATACCGCCCGTCTGTTGAAGCATGGATATTATGCCTCCGTCAGCTACGTGGACGCGTGTCTCGGCCGCCTGATGGACGGGTTGAAAGAGCTTGGATTGGACAAAAATACGATCGTGGTCGTCTGGGGCGATCACGGCTGGAAGCTGGGAGAACACGGCAGCTGGTGCAAACAGACAAACTACAACATCGACACGCGGGTTCCTTTGATCATTCGGATACCCGATATGCAGACCACGGGACAATCCTGCGGGCAGCTCACAGAGCTCGTAGACCTCTTCCCTACGCTCTGTGATCTTGCGGGAATTGAAGTTCCTGCTTACATGGAGGGCTCGAGCCTCAAGCTGCTGCTCAAGGATCCGGATCTGAAAATAAAGAATGCCGCATTCAGCCAGTATGTCCGGCGGCCGAAGAATTCGCCTGATGGGAAGCGTTACATGGGGTACTCTTGATCGGCGACAATTACTTTTGCGGGTCGACGATGATTAGAATTGCGGTTTTTTC
>CBDVEQ010000002.1:0-38254 GCA_965373045.1 uncultured bacterium
CCTTTTCAGCTCCTCTTTTAAAGGGGGAATGACCTGGAAAAGATCTCCTATAACACCAAAATCAGCCATCTTAAGGATCGGAGCATCCGGATCTTTATTGACCGCAATAATGATTTTTGAAGAAGACATCCCGGCGACATGCTGGATGGCGCCCGAGATCCCAAAAGCCATATAAAGGTTTGGAGAAACTGTCTTTCCGGTTTGCCCAACTTGATTCTGGTGGTCTATCCAACCCGAATCCACGGCAGAACGGGAGGCCCCTACAGCTGAACGGGGGAGAATAGAGGCCAGTTCCCTTAAAAGATCAAAATTTTCCGGACCTTTCATGCCGCGTCCTCCAGATATAAGAATCTCGGCTTCAGTCACATCCAATTCTGAACCTTCTTCCCGTATGATCTCTTTTACCGCATCTTTCACCTGGTCCTCTGTAATCTCAACATCTTTTTTTGCTACCTCTCCTTTAGCATCTAAAGGATTTACAAGAGGAAAAACATTCGGCCGGAGAGTCGCAATCTGAGGAGAGGCCTTGAAGACCATTTTGGCAAATGCCTTTCCTGCAAAGATCGGGCGCACAACAGTTAGCAGGCCGTCCTTTATGCCTGTTTCCGTGCAATCTGTGGCGAGGCCGACATTCAGCCATGCCGCAAGTCTCGGCGCAAGGTCTTTTCCCATCGAACTTGCAGTAAAAAAGAAAACCGTTGGCTTCAATTCCTCCACCAGTTCTTTCAAGGCCCTGGAAAAACCGGAAGGAGAATACTGGCTGAGGAGTGTATTTTCAAGCACATGGACTTTGGTCGCACCGAATGAAAAACATTCCAGCGCCAATTCGTCAAGTTCATGTCCGATCAGGACAGCATGCAGTTCTGCCCCAAGGTCATCCGCCCGCCTTTTCCCCTCAGAAAGCGCTTCTAGGGAAGACTTCTTAACTTTTCCTTCTCTGACTTCAATGAACACCAATACCATTTTGTTCTCCTTCTAAATGACCTTTGCTTCCTCGTGCAGGAACTGAGCGAGCTTTTTTGCTGCAGTTTCTGCTTCCCCTTCAAAAACCGTCCCGGCCTTTCTGGGTGGAGGACTTTCCAACTTGACCACTTCCATAAGCGGTGCCAGTTCATCCGCGCTCATTCCCAGGTCCTCAAGGGTAAGAACCGGGATTTCCTTCCGTTTCGCCATCATGATCCCCTTTAATGTTTCATACCGGGGTTCGTTCAATCCCTTTTGAGCGCTCAGGACGGCGGGAAGTGAAAACGCGACTTTTTCAGAAGCGCCTTCAATCTCACGGTAAGCCGTACCCTGGTTTCCCTCGATATCAAGCTTGGTCACAACATTGATCTGAGGGAGATCGAGAAGTTGGGCAACCATGGTCTGGACCTGGCCATTGTCCGCTCCGATAGACAGCCTGCCGAAAAGGAGCAGATCGTAATCCATAAATTTATCTTTCAAGGCCTTGGCAATAATTTTTGCGGTTCTCAAGCCATCATATGTTTCTGGAGTATCGTCCTTCAGCAGGACCGCCTCATCCGCTCCCATCGCAAGGCATTTTTTCAGGATGATATTTACTTCGTCAGTGCCTACAGAAAAAACAGTGACTTTGCCTCCGTGTGCTTCGCGCAGACGGAGTGCTTCCTCGACCGCGTATTCATCATATGGGCTCAGAACAAAATTCAGCCCATCTTCAATTATCTTGTTTGTTTCATGATCGATTCTTATTTTTGACTCAGTATCAGGCACTCTTTTAACAAACACAAAAATATTCATGGTGTTCCTCTCCTTCGTAGGAAAAAGTATGATTCCGTTCCTTTCCGACCTAAAGGCGGAAGACGTTATTCTTCAAACTTTTTAAAAACCAGGGTGCCGTTCGTTCCGCCGAACCCGAAGGAATTGCTCATAGCAAACCGGATTTCTGCCGGCCTCGCTATATTGGGAACATAATCCAGGTCGCATTCAGGGTCAGGGTTTTCATAATTTATTGTTGGAGGCATGACCTGATTCTTCAGAGTAAGCGCTAGGATTCCCCCCTCAAGCCCGCCGGCCGCTCCCAGAAGGTGGCCTGACATGGATTTTGTTGAACTGATCCCGGTCTTTTTCACAGAAGCTTTAAAAAGATTTTTAATGGCAAGAGTTTCAATCTTGTCGTTGTAAAAAGTCGAAGTGCCGTGAGCATTGATGTAATCCAGGTCTTCAGGAACCAGTCCTGCGTCATCAATCGCATTTTTCATCGCAAGATAGGCGCCATATCCATCTAACCGGGGAGAGGAGACATGAAAAGCATCCCCGCTCATGCCGTATCCGACGATTTCAGCATAAATGTAGGCTCCGCGTTTCAGAGCGGCTCTCAGTTCCTCAAGTACAAGAATCCCGGACCCTTCTCCGACAATAAATCCATCTCTTTGGGCATCAAAAGGCCTGGATGCCTTCTCCGGCTCATTATTTCGAGTTGAAAGCGCTCTCATGGCACAAAAGCCGGCAACTCCCAAAGGGGTGATCGGGGCCTCTGCCCCGCCTGCAAGCATGATATCAGCATCACCTCTTGCTATGATCCTGAAAGAATCTCCGATCGCGTGGGTACCAGTGGAACAAGCGGTTGCAGTTGCGGAATTGGGGCCTCTGGCTTTGTATATAATGGAGACCTGTCCAGAGGCCTCATTGATGATGGTCGAGATCAAAAAAAAAGGAGACACCCGGCCCGGGCCTTTTTCTATAAGAACCTTATGGTTTACCTCGATCGTTCCAATTCCCCCGATCCCGGAACCAATATAAACTCCGGCCCTGTCAGAGTCTAATGATTCGAGAGGGATAGAAGAATCCTCCACAGCCAGCTTTGCTGCGGCTACGGCGAACTGAATGAAACGATCCATCTTACGGGAATCTTTTCTGTCCATAAAATCGATCGGATCAAACGCAGTCGCCTCTCCTGCGATCTTGCTTGAATGTTGGGAAGCATCAAAACGAGTAATAAGGCCGATCCCACTTTTTCCGTTTTTAAGCGTATCCCAGGTTTGATCTACCCCAATCCCAAGTGCGGAAACAAGGCCTATGCCCGTAACAACAACACGCCGGGCAGGGATGTCTTTTCTTGAAAAATGGACTGTTCCCATAAGAAGATTCTTAAATTTATTTTTTCACGTTGTTCAAAACGTAATCAATCGCCTTGCCGACCGTGGTCAGTTTTTCAGCATCCTCATCAGGAATATCCAGATCGAATTCATCTTCCAGCGCCATGACCAGTTCAACCGTATCCAGAGAGTCCGCTCCCAGATCATCAATGAACGATGCCTCTTCTGTGATCTGTTCTTCCCCGATGCTCAATTTATCAGCGACGATCTCCTTCACCTTTGATAAAAGTTCTTCTCTCTCCATAATTTCCTCCTTGATTTTATAAATCTATCAAAATTCAATCTACATATACATACCACCGTTCAAATTAAGCACTTGTCCGGTGATATAACCTGCCTCATCTGACAGCAGGAATTTTACTGTCTGCGCCACTTCCTCCGGATAGCCGAATCTTTTCATGGGGATGATATCCAGAAACATCTTTCTGGCAGAATCCGGAAGGCTGTCTGTCATAGCAGTAGCGATAAATCCGGGAGCGACAGCGTTGACTGTAATATTGCGCGCCGCAACTTCTCTGGCAAGCGATTTTGTGAAACCGATAACCCCTGCCTTTGAAGCGGAATAATTAGATTGGCCGGCATTTCCCATAACACCGACAACCGAAGAAATATTCACAATGCGGCCGTACCTATTCCCCATCATATTTCTGATCACAGCCTTGGAGAGATTAAAGACACCCTTCAGGTTGACATTCAGAACCGCATCCCATTCTTCCTCTTTCATGCGCATAAGAAGATTATCCCGCGTGATACCGGCATTGTTTACAAGATGATGGACAGTCTTATGGGTACTGATGATCTCTTCCACGGCCTGGGTAACCTGCGCAAGGTCAGAAACATCAAAAGAACAAACAGATGCTTTGCCATTATTTTCCCGGATCGTCCTGGCAACTTCCTCTGCTTTTTCCTTGAGTACGTCCACCAATATGATCTCTGCTCCTTCCTTAGCCAGTTCCAAGGCAATGGCTGCTCCTATTCCCTGTGAGGCCCCCGTAACTATTGATAATTTGTTCTCAAATAACATTTTAAGCCTTTACCTTTCCAAAACAGCCCGCCTGCTTGGTAATTTCGTTCTCTATTATTTCTTGGATACGGTTTGAGACGTAGTCCCTGGCCAGTTTTACAGCATTCTTTACGGCTACAGGGCTGGACCGTCCATGCCCGATGATACAGACACCTTTGAGCCCAAGGAGATGAGCCCCTCCATATTCTGAATAGTCTATCCGTTTGTAGATCTTCTTCAGGTTTCTTTTCATAAGCATGTAACCGATCTTGGCAAACATGTTTCCCATAATCTCTCTTCTTCCCATGCGGAGCAGCGTATCAAGCACTCCTTCGCTTGCCTTCAGGGCAATATTTCCTGTAAACCCATCACTCACAATGATATCGGCTTCTCCTGAATAAAGATCTTTCCCTTCAACATTACCGATGAAATTCAAATAGGGAGCAGAAGAAAGCTGTTTTGATGCCATTTTGGTCAGGGTGTTTCCTTTAGAACGCTCTTCTCCGATATTCATCAAGGCAATCCGGGGATCTTTCAGTCCAAGGATGTTTTCCATGAAGATCTTTCCCATAACAGCAAATTGCACCAGATTACTTGGCGTACAGTTTGCGTTTGCACCTATATCGATCAAAAGAGTCAATCCCCGGAGCGTAGGAACAAGAAGGGAAAGACCGGGTCTCTCGACCCCGTCCAGCGCGCCCAGTATCTTATTGGAGATATAAACGACCGCCGCCGTATTTCCTGTGCTTACAAAAGCTTCCGCTTCTTTTTCCTTGACGAGTTGGGTCCCGACCTGGATCGATGTTCTTTTCTTGCGTCTTAAAGACCAAACGCCCTCTCCCATACCGATATATTCCGAGGCATTAACGATCGTCACTTTAGCATTGGAAGAATCAAAACGATCAAATTCTTTTTTTATCAGTTCCTCAACACCGACAAGAAGGACTTCGATATCCAACTCACGGGCTGCAGATATAGCCCCTTCTACAATAACACGGGGGCCATAGTCTCCGCCCATGGCATCTACTGCAACTTTCATGATCCACCGTTATCAGGCTTCGCTTCCTTCCTTCACCTGCCGCCCTTTGTAATACCCGCATTCTGGACAAACCCGATGCGGCAACTTGGGGTTTCCGCAATTTGAACACAGGCTTAGAGACGGAACGTCCAAGGCGTCGTGGGCCCTTCTTTTATGGGTTCTAGAATGGGAATGTCTTCTTTTTGGGTGAGCCATTATCTTTTATCTCTCAAAATATTTTTTAATTTATTAAGACGGGAATTGGATTCGTTCTCGGAACACGAACACACCCCGTTTTTAACAAGCTTTCCACACACCGGGCAAATGCCCTGACAGCCAGGAGTACACAACGGCTTGATAGGGAAAGTCAAGTTTAATTGTTCAAGCACGATCTCATAAAGATCGATCTTCCGGCTGTAATAATAATACTGATTGATATCATCGTTTTCCAGTTGATCCTTCATGAGGTCCATTTCTTCAGGAAAATAGATCAGATCGAATTTTGAATCCACCGGGAACTCAAAAGGAGACAAGCAGCGGCTGCATACAAAGCTCATTTTTGTTACTATCCGTCCTTTGATCAGGATCTCTTCTCCAATCTTTTTTATAATCACATCGGCAGTTACCGGGCTGAGAAAAACCGCATTTTCATCCATAAGGTCCAAGGAAAAAAAATCGTACTCCCTTGTGATTTCCAGTCCTTCTGCCGGCAAACTATCAATATCAATTATCATGGTATCTCCAAATAAGTTTATCCATTATAACATTTGAACTTTCTTTGTCAACAATTTATCCCCTTTCTGCTCAATGGCGCTTTCTTGTTTATCTGATTCTTATTCATAGAGTTAGCTGCAATATGGAGGCGCATTTTAAGACCTTTTCGCGTCTTAAAATTGACGATGACCTTTTCGCAGTATACCATAATGGCCGAGGCAACAATGGAAATCAAACGTCTGTTTCTTATCGATGGTTATTCGCTTCTTTACCGTTCTTATTATGCAATAAGAAATCTATCTAATTCCGAAGGGTTTCCCACCAATGCTATCTTCGGTTTTCTCAGCACATTAAAAAAAATAAATGCTCAAGAAAAACCCCATTATCTTGGTATAGTCTTCGATTCCAAAGGCCCGACATTCCGGCATGAACTTTATAAGGGATACAAAGCCGCTCGAAAGCCCATGCCTGAAGACCTTGTTGTTCAAATCCCGGTTCTAAAAAAAATCATTGGAGCTTTAAATATTCCATCTTTTGAGTATAAAGGCTACGAAGCCGATGACATTCTCGGAAGCCTGACAAAATCCGCAGCTAAACATAATATCCAAACTGTCCTGGTATCCACAGACAAAGACCTCTATCAGCTCATTGATGATTCGACTGTCATGTTTAACCCGGCAAAAGAGATCTATATCGACAAAAATGAGGTTTTAAAGCTTTTTGGTGCAACACCGGAACAGGTCGTTGATGTTCTCACGTTATGGGGTGATTCTTCAGACAATATTCCCGGCGTACCCGGCATTGGAGAAAAAACAGCCAAATCGCTGATCAGCCAGTTCGGATCTCTTGAAAGACTGTTGAAAGACCCGGATCAGATAAAAAATCCAAAAATCCGAGAAAAAATTAAGGAAAACCAGGGCCTGCTGGAATTGAGTCGCCGACTGGCCACCATAGAAAGAGGAATCCCGGTGGAAATTGATCTTGATGCCCTGTCCGTCTCCTCTCCAAATAGGGACAAACTTATTCCCATGTTACAAGAGATGGGTTTTTTATCCCTGCTCTCAAGCTTTCTGGCCTCTACATCATCAAAGGAGCAGGAGTACAAGGTCATTTTAAAAGAATCTGATCTCAAAACATTGGTTGCCCGGATTAAAAAAGAAGGAGTTGTATCCCTGGACACAGAAACGACTAGTTCATTTCCGACTCAGGCCTGCCTTGTAGGGATGTCCTTCTCCATGAAACCTGGCGAGGCCTTTTATCTTCCTTTAAGACATAACTATAACAAGGCTCCCAAACAGATATCCAAAAACAGAGCCTTTTCTCTTCTTAAAGAGGCCCTAACTTCTCCAAAAATCAAGAAAATCGGACAAAATATCAAATACGACTACATTGTCCTCAAAAGAGAAGGCCTGGAAATAAAAGGCATTGACCAGGACTCCATGATCCTGTCCTATCTGTTGGAGCCCAACTGGGGAAGACACGGTCTCAGCAGGCTGGCGGAAACCTATCTTCACGTAAAGGCATCAGCCTACCATGACATTGTAGGCAAAGGTAAAAATGAAGTTACGATGAATGTCGTTGACATTGCCAAGGCCGCCCCATATGCCTGCCAAGATGCAGATTTTGCTTTGAAAATAACAAGGCTTCTCTGGCCGAAAATAGAGGAAAAAGGCCTTTCCTCTCTTTACAGGAAGCTTGAACAGCCGCTGATCGAAGTCCTGGCGAATATGGAGATCTGGGGAATAAAAGTTCAGGCAGAAACCCTGGGCGAATTGTCTACTGAATTAAAAGAAGAAATGGGCTTTCTGCAAAAAAAAATATACAGCATCTGCGGAGAAGAATTCAATCTCAATTCTCCCCAACAGATGTCGCGAATCCTTTTCGAAAAACTCGGACTTCCGCCTTCCAGAAAAACAAAAACAACAAAAGATTTCTCCACAAATGTAGCCGTCTTGCAGGAACTTGCCCTGAAACATCCGATCGCTCAATATGCTCTGGAATACAGGCAGCTTGCCAAATTGAAATCCGGATATGCCGACTCTCTGCCCCGCTTGATCAATCCTGAAACCGGAAGGATCCACACGTCATACAATCAGACGGTAGCCTCAACAGGCCGCCTTTCCAGCAGCGATCCGAATCTTCAAAACATCCCAGCAAGAGGAAAAATGGGCCTTCGGTTCAGAAAAGCCTTTATTCCGGAAGAGGGGTTTTTATTTCTTTCGGCAGATTACTCTCAGATTGAACTCCGTGTGCTTGCCCATCTTTCCAAAGATAGAAATCTTATTGATTCCTTCAAGCAAGGCCGCGATATCCACAAAGAGACAGCAACCCGTGTTTTTGCGGATTCAACCGGTCTCTTTGCCGAAGAGGCCCGCAGAAGAGCAAAGATCATCAATTTCAGCATTATTTACGGCACATCGGCCTTCTCTCTTGCCAAAGAGCTGGGTGCCTCCACAACAGAGGCCCAGGCTTTTATCGATCTCTATTATGAGCAATATCCGGAGATCAAAGAATTCCTCGACCGCATTGTCACAGATGCGGAGGTCAAAGGATATTCAGAAACACTGTTCGGCAGAATACGCCAGGTTCCTGAGCTGAGGCATCAGAACAGGACTGTACAGCAGGCGGGCCGGCGAATCGCGCTTAATACACCCATTCAAGGAACAGCAGCAGACCTGATGAAAAAAGCCATGATCGATATCTGGCGGGAGATCAAGAAGAAAAAACTTCAAACCAGGATGGTCCTTCAGGTCCATGACGAGCTTGTCTTTGAAGTTCCCGATGCAGAACAAAAGATCATGGAAACTCTGGCAAAGACAAGAATGGAAGAAGTGTATCCTCTGGATGTTCCGCTTAAGGTTCACCTGGGCTGGGGAGTGAACTGGGCAGAAGCCAAATAACCTGGATTATTCAGGAGAGATCACAATTGTTTCTGGTAGACACGGAACTTTTTATACAATTCGCCGCCAGCCTTCAGCATCCCGCCGCGTACCTTGACATTGCTTTCCAGTTCATGATGGGTATCCATAAACTCGATCCCTGCCTCCCGGGCCGCCAGGATCATCTTCACCCCCATCAGGACATCCAGGCCCCTGCCCCTGTACACTTCCCTGATTCCCCCAAGTAATAGATCCAGTTGTTTTGAGCGCTTGGAAGCACGAAGGATCTTTAAAAAACCAAACGGAAACAGTCTTCCGCGTGCCTCCCTTATCCCTTCAGTCATATCCGGCATCCCGATAAAAAAAGCAACGATCTCGCCATCAACCAGGATCCCTTTGACAAAACGCGGATTAAGGACGGGAAGGTATTTTTTTGCCAGGGCTTTCATCTCGTTTTCTGAAAGAGGCGTATATCCATAGATATTTCCATCGAGAAAACATTCGTTCATAAGCTTTAAAACAGGCACGATCCAGGGCTTTATCTCTTTTTTTGTCTTAAATTCCAGAATTTCATACTTGCCCTTTCTTTGAGCTCTTTCAAATATCTTGTTTAAAAACTCCGGTATTTCCTCGGGGATATCGATCTTGTACACGAAATAATCAACATCTTTTATGTATCCCATCTTTTCAATAAAACGAGGCATCCATTCAAAATTATAGTAAGTAGCGATCGTGGCATGATGCTCAAATCCCTCAATAATAAATCCATTGGGGTCCTGGTCCGTGAAACCATAAGGACCAATGATCCTGGTCATTCCTTTGCCCTTGGCCCATTTTTCTATAAAAGAAAGGAGCGTTCTAACAGCCTCTTCCTCTTCAAACGTTTCCAGATAACAAAACCGGGCTGTTTTTTCGCCTTTCAATTCGTTGAACCGGCGATTGATGATTCCCATGCAACGACCGACAATACGATCTCCTTTGTAAGCCAGCAGAAGGATGGCGTCACAGTAGGAAAAGGCCATGTTTTTTTTCGGATTAAAATAAGCTTTTTCGTCCATGTATATGGGCGGAGTCCAGTTTTTACGGTCTTTATGGATCTTCTCGGGCAAATAAATAAAGTTTTTCAGGTCCTTCTTTGATTCAACTTGTTTTATACGTATTTCCATAATGGTTTTTCTCTTTCTGTTAGAGATTTTTCAAATTATTCTTTGTTTATCCTATATTACACCTTCTCCTAAAATCAACCAAAAAAGTTTTTTTTTCATAGCCTGACAGGGGTTGACAAAGGCGGGGGAGAATGAATAAACTTGATAATCTTCTTTTCCCACACAAAGCAAATATGAGAACAAAAACATTTCCACGTGGAATCCATCCCCCGGAATTCAAAGATCTTTCCAAAGACAAGGCTTTCGAGGTTCTGCCCGCTCCTGAAAAAGTAGTGATTCCTCTTCTCCAGCATTTTGGCGCCCCGGCAAAACCGATTGTTAAAAAGGGCGATGAGGTTTTTTTGGGCCAAAAGATCGGGGAGGCCCCGGCGCTTTTTTCTGCAGATGTTCACTCCAGTGTTTCCGGAAAGGTCCTGTCTGTGGATGGATATATGCATCCTCTGGGAAAAACATTGCTTGCCGTGACCATTCAAAACGATGGTGAAGACCGGCCTATTGCAAAAATGGAAACCCCTCGGGATCCCTTGGCCCTGGATACAGACATTATCCGAAAAAAAGTCAAAGAGGCGGGAATTGTAGGCCTGGGAGGAGCCGCTTTTCCCACAGCAATAAAACTGACCCCTCCAAAGGACAAACCTATTGACATTGTTCTCCTTAATGGATGTGAATGTGAGCCGTTTCTAACCGCAGACTACAGGCTGATGCTGGAATATCCCGAGGATATTTTAAATGGGGCCGAGCTTGTCCGTAAAACAACAGGGGCCGAGCATCTAATCGTCGGCATTGAGGATAACAAAAAAGATGCTTATCAATTATTAAAAGACTCCGCTCAAAATTCAACCACAGAAATCGCGCTTGTGAAGACAAAATATCCTCAGGGTGCTGAAAAAAATCTGATTTCCGCTCTGCTGGGAAGAGAAGTGCCCAGGGGAGGGCTTCCTTTTGACGTTGGGGTTGTGGTCCAAAACGTGGCGACAGCCAAGGCCCTCTGGGATGCAGTTTCCTCCGGTAAACCTCTGTATGAAAGACCCCTGACGGTTTCAGGCACGGGAATTAAAAAGCCTAAAAATCTTATCGTCCGGATCGGCACATCATTCCAGGAGGTTGCCGATTTCTGCGGTGGCATTCATGACGAGGCTGACACTCTCGTTATGGGTGGACCCATGATGGGCCTTTCCCAATGGACGCTGGAAATTCCGGTTATTAAGGGAACGTCTGGAATACTCGTATGGAAAGCAAAAAAACCGCCCAAAGAATTTGCATGTGTTCAATGCTCTCGATGTGTCGATCACTGTCCCATGGGTCTTGTCCCAACTCAGCTTATGAAGAAAGTCAAATACGATTTTCTGGATGACGCCGAAGCCTGGGGAATCCTCGATTGCGTGGAATGCGGGAGCTGCCAGTACCTTTGTCCGGCCAACATCCCCCTGGTCCACTGGCTTCGCCTGGGAAAAAATAAAATCATCAGTTCAAAACGAAAAAAGAGCGCCTGATGTCAGACAAAACTTTTTTTATCAGATCATCCCCTCATCTAAGAGACAAGGATTCCGTCCCCAAAATCATGTATGTCGTCATTATCAGTTTGATGCCGGCAGCATTTGCGTCAATCTATTATTTCCGGATGAAAGCCGTTGCGTTGTACATCACCTGCCTGGTCGTGTCTTTAGCAACCGAAGCGATCTTCCTCTGGTTGAGGAAAAAACCTATGAATTCTCTCTGGGACGGATCTACCGTGATCACCGCTCTTCTTCTGGCCATGATTCTCCCGCCATCTATTTCCCTGGATTCAGCCGCCATTGGAGCCGTTGTCGCTATCGGTCTTGGAAAACAGGTTTTCGGAGGACTGGGTTATAATATTTTTAACCCGGCATTAGTCGGAAGAGCATTCCTGCAAACCGCATTTCCTGTGGCAATGACTACCTGGGTGCCGACCGCCGCGCTTAAAGTTAATACTGCCACATTTGCCACCCCGTTGGGCGCCCTGAAATTCGAGAACGCCGTCGCCCAGGGGACCCTTACTTCTGTAAAAGATCTTTTTTCCGGAAACATCGGTGGTTCGCTTGGAGAAACATCGGCTCTTGCTCTTCTTATCGGCGCTGTTATTCTTCTCTGCAAACGAACCATCGACTGGCGAATTCCAACCGGGATTATTGGAACTATGACTATTTTTACGGGAATATTCTGGCTTGCCGAACCGGGAAAATACGCCTCCCCTTTGTTCCATATCCTGGCAGGCGGCCTCCTGATAGGAGCCTTTTTTATGGCTACGGACATTGTAACTTCTCCTGTCACACCAAAGGGAACATGGATCTATGCGGTTGGAATCGGCTTGATGGCAGGACTGGTTCGTCTTTTCGGCGGATTCCCGGAAGGAGTCATGTACTCCATCCTGTTCATGAACATGTTCGTTCCCCTTCTCAACCGCTACGCCAGGCCGCGCATTCTGGGACAGAGGAGGGCAAAATGAATCTTTCGACACGCATGGTCCTCGTTCTGACCACCGTCGGCATTATCTCCGGCGGAATGCTGGCCACGGTCGGTATGTTAACGCAGGAACAGATCGAAAAGAATAAACAGAGGGAGATCAAGGCCGCCATATCCCAGGTCATTCCCGGCACCAAAGACAGCGGGATCCTGTTCGAGGAAGAAGACCTGATCGTATACGGCGGCAACGATGAAACCGGAACTCTTATTGGATTCGCAGTCCTGGTTTCAGGAACCGGTTTTCAGGACAAAATCAAGCTCATGTATGGTATGAATCAAGAAATGACAAAAATCAACCGCCTGGCTGTACTCGAGCAAAAAGAAACTCCCGGGCTGGGAGCGAAAATCGCCTCCCAAGAATCGTTTCTGCAATTCTGGGAGAATAAAGACAGCTCCGGCACTCTGAGGCTGCGTAAGCCTGCAGCCGGTTCTTCTGAGTTAGCCGCTTCAGAAGTCAATACGATCACCGGGGCCACGATCTCTGCTGAAAAAGTACTGGAAATTGTCAACCTTTCTCTTGATAAGGTCAAGAGGCTGAAAAAAGAGGGCAGACTCAAAAAAGAGGATGGTCATGGCAGCTAAAAGCATTGCGCAGGAATATCTCAAAGGACTCTGGGATGAAAACCCGGTCTTCCGCCAATTATTGGGACTGTGCCCAACCCTTGCCGTAACAAACGCGGTTATTAACGGCATTGCCATGGGCCTGGCAACCACCTTTGTGCTCATCATCAGCTCGGTCGTTGTGGCTTCCATTAAAAAACTGATCCCCAGCCAGGTCAGAATAGCCAGCTATATTGTGATCATCGCTACTTTTGTAACCGTGGCAGACCGGTTTCTTGCCGCGTATTTTTTTCAGATCTCCAAGAGCCTGGGGCCTTATATCCCTCTGATCGTTGTGAACTGTATTATTCTTGGCCGGCAGGAAGCCTTTTCTTCTAAGAATTCGGTCGGCCGGTCATTTGTAGATGCTCTTGGGATGAGCACTGGTTTTGTCCTGGCCCTTCTTATCTTGAGCGGCATAAGAGAAATACTGGGAATGGGAACATTTTTGGGCTATCAGGTCATGGGCGCATGGTTTAAACCCTGGATCATCATGATCCTCCCGGCCGGAGCATTCATAACGCTGGGAATATTAATCGCTGTTGCCCTTTTGATCGAACAGAAAACAAAATCAAGGAGTTAAAAGAGTGGAGCTTCTTGCGCTATTTATATCAGCAATACTAATCAATAACTTTGTCCTCTATTATTTTCTGGGGATCTGCCCCTTCCTGGGCGTCAGCAAAAAGATCGACTCCGCTCTCTCAATGGGCCTGGCCGTTACATTCGTTATGACCATCACAGCCGTGGTTTCCTGGATTATCAATCACTGGATCCTTATCCCTTACAAGCTGGATTATCTTCAGATCGTTTCTTTCATCCTGGTTATTGCCTCTCTTGTCCAGCTGGTGGAAATGTTCATACGAAAGGCCAGTCCGGCACTTTATCAGGCTCTGGGAATCTATCTTCCTCTCATCACAACCAACTGCGCCATCATGGGATTGGCACTGCTCGCAGCGTTGAAGAATTTCTCCTTTCTCAAAACAGTCATTTTCGGAGTCGGCTCCGGGCTTGGATTCACCCTGGCCATTGTCCTTATGGCCGGTATTCGGGAGCAGCTAGACCTGTCTGATGTGCCGAAGCCCTTGAAAGGAGCCGGAATCGCCCTGATCGTCGCAGGGATTATGGCCCTGGCCTTTCAGGGATTTTCGGGAATGATAAAATGATGAATATTGCAATTCCTGTTCTTACCATGGCCGCCCTGGGCTTCGTTTTTGCCCTTGGGCTGGCCTTCGCTTATAAAAAGCTAAAAGTCGAAGAAGATCCGAAAATCGAGATGGTATTTGAGCTCCTTCCTCTGACAAATTGCGCCGCCTGCGGGTTTTCAGGATGTCACGCCTTCGCTGTTGCCGTTGTCAAAGGCGAGGCTGAACCAAACAGCTGCCCAGTCGGAGGCGAGGAGGTGGCAATAAACATCGCGGATGCCCTTGGTATTTCCGCCGGAGAAGTCATCAGAAAAGTGGCCCGCCTCCATTGTCGCGGCAACCACGAGGCAGCAAAAACCCGCGGCCAATATCTCGGGATCCCCTCCTGCGCCGCTTCTCATCTGGTCGGGGGGAATAATCAGTGTTCTTTTGGCTGTATGGGATTCGGTGACTGTGTTGATGCCTGTATGTTCGGCGCTATGTATATGGGGAACGACGGCCTTCCGGTGATCCTCGAAGAGAAATGCACCTCCTGTGGAAAATGTGTGGACGCCTGCCCGCGCGGGATTATTGAACTTCTTCCCATCGCTCAGAATATCATGGTTTTTTGCCAATCGCTCGATTCGGGCAAAACAGCAAGAAAAGTCTGTAAAAATGCCTGTATTGCCTGTGGAATTTGTGCCAGGGCGTGCCCTGAAGGCATTATTATGAAAAACAATCTTGCCAAGATCACCGACCAAACAAAAATATCACCGGAACAGATACCTGCCATCGAAAAATGTCCAACCAAGTCTATCGGCCGGATACATAAAGAAGAACATGAAAGATAAAGGGCTCGTCCTCTCGACAAACAAGGATCTCGCCAAGGTCGAGGTCCGCTGCCTTACTGTCTGCCATGATTGTCCCGCTCATGCCCTGTGCCTCGGGCGCAGCGTATCAAAAGGCCTTCTCTCGGTTAAAAATCCGGTGAGCGCATCTCCCGGAGACCAGGTGGCCATCGAAGTACCAGAGGAAAAGTACAGTAAATCCCTGATCGTCCTTTTTGGTGGCCTTCTGGCGGCAGCCCTACTTGGCCTGGCAGCAGGATATTTTATATCCCTTCTTACGGCCCTTCCAGCAGAGCCGGTAGGAATCACAGGGCTCCTGATAGGAATCATTGCCGGAATCGGGCTTCTGACAAAATATTTCCACAATGAAAACAAAAGAAATCTTTATCCTTTTATCACAGAAATCATAAGAAAAGGAGACCGTCATGGATAGACGCAGTTTTTTTAAGACAATTATGACAACATCCCTCCTGGCGCCAATTCTTCTGGCCTCAAAAAAAACCGATAATGAATTAGAGCTTTATTTAATCGCTGACAATCCTCAAGACTATATACCCATCCTGCTCAGGGAGCTGGGCCGCCATACAAACTTTTCGGAAAGGACCTACATCTTCCTGACTTCACATCCACATAGTGATGAGCTTTCAAAAATTCTAGCTGTGAATGGATGGTCTTATGAGCGTGCTCCCCACAAGGCTCATATGGCTCTTTCCTTCAGCCCTCTTCAAAGCAAGGCCTGCCCTTCTTTTACTCTGGTGAAAGAAGGGCGAGTAATCGACATCCGGTCCAACAAACTCCGGGCGCTCTGGAAAGAGATGAATCAACCCCTGTCTTTTTCAACCTGCCTGACAACGGCCTCCATTCGCCGTTCCCGGAAACCGCTCCAGAGAGGGACACATGTTGTCGTTTATAATGGTGGATCCAAGGCCGCTGTTCTCGCCTTGGATAAAGAAAGCCTTCAAACATTCCGCTCCAGAGAGGGCCTTATCACGGTAAAAATTGCAAGCGGGAAGGCCTGGGTAGAGGAATCCTCCTGCAGGAACAAGATCTGTGTCCATTCACAGCCTGTATCCCTGGCAGGAGAGCGGATTATCTGCGCCCCGAATCACTTTATGATATCGGTTATAGGTAATAGTGGCGCGGTTGACACTATGATTGGCTAATCTGAATTATTCATAAAAAATGCCGATTCACATATTTATTTTGGATGGTCATAGTTTTCAATAAAGGATTTTGCCAGGGATAAATTGGGTGCTGAATACCATAGATCTTTAATAAATAAATCATCGGCCTTTTTTACCCTTCGGGCGAGCCGATCTCGCCGCAGTGGCTTCGTCGTGTTCCGCTCGCAGTATATTAATACAGCTTCACAAACCACTCCTCGCAGCTACGGCAACCTCGACCCGTGAATAATCCAGGCACTTACTTCAATGAGCCCAAAGAACTGGATTCCCACTTTCGTGGGAATGACGAATCCAATAAACTCTTCTCCCATTTTTTACTTTGGCCTTTGGCCCTTGGCCTATATATTAAATGACTTTGGGCTCTCTATCTTTTCTCGCTGGCGAAGATGAACATCAATCAAGCTAAAGGGAAGGAGAGGTGGTGCGGCGAAGGGGCTCCCCATCCGCCCGGAACGTAAGGGGTCCCACGGGGGGATGGGTGGAAAGAGGACGGATGGGGAAGAGCCGTGACAGGACCCGTCCTTCCCCATGAGGCCAATGTTCATGTCGAGACAAAAAAGATCAGATTTGCACGGGAATGACCTCTTACTTTGGCCTATTTTCTTTTCACTAGAACCCTAGAATCCTGTTTTTCCTTAGTCTCCCTTCCTGGCCACTATTTGATCTCTTTAATAAAAATATTTCTGAAATAAATCGGAGATCTGCTGTCGTGGTTCTGAAGCCCGAAGTATCCCTCTCCAGCAAAATCCCGAACCTTTCCTCGCGGTTCAGCTTCCCAATCCAAGACCATCACGCCGTTCAGCTCCACCTTGATCCCGCCTCCTGTGCATATGATCTTCATATGGTTCCACTCTCCTGACGGTTTGAACGCATCCTTAATTGGGGGCTCGGCATCATAGACAGCCCCTGTTTTGTGGATCCCTTTTCCACTGTCGTTGATCTGGATTTCAAAGGAATGAAAAATATATTCATTGCTTACCACCATATCCGGAATACGCAGAAATATGCCGGAATTGGTGAATTTGTCTGAGCATCTATACTCCAGGTCCAAAATAAAATCCTTGAACTTCTTCCGGCTGAACCAGAAGAGGCCCATACCTCCATTCCCTTTTAAAATGCCGGTATTTTGGTCAAGATCAAAATAACCCGGCCCGTAATGATTCCAGCTGTGTTTCGAGTAGGTCCGGAATGAGCGGGATAATATTTCTTCATAATCCTGATAATATGTGACGCTCTTTATGTAATCCAGCCCTTTGCGGACAGGAGGAACAGGATTCTCGATGTCCTCTTTTTTCTCATGCTCGACAGAGAGAAATCCGAAATAATTCTGCCGGGTTAACTCTGCCAGAATAGCACGAATATTGGCCTTCCCATCCCCGAAAGGAACATCATATGCGTTTTTTTTGCCAAAAACATTCAGGTCTTTGAGGTGGACATCGATGATCCTGCCTTCCAGCATTCTTAATGCCTTCACAGGATCAACTCCTGTCCGCATCCAATGCCCGGTATCAGCACAGGCCCCGATACGAGGATCGAGTCCTTTAACATGCTCAAGAACGGTTTCGGGCCGGGCATATTTTGAAGGGAGAGGATGATTGTGAATAGCGATATTAATATTGTACTTTTTCACCATTTTCTCAAGAAGAGAAAAATCATCGAATTTCGGTTCTGTGACAATCGTGCGGATCCCCAGCTTTCTGGCAAAATTAAAGACCTTTTTCATGTCAGCTTCTTTGTTGTCAAATCCTACGACGCCATAGCTGACCAGCGAGATCCCATATTCCTTCAGTTTGTTCTTGACCTGTGTGATCTGCTCGTCACCGAGTTGATGATTGAATCTTTCCTTGCTCCCCCGGGCAAGCAGCTGCCCCGGATAGGGTTGAAGGAACCGGACCCCTAATTCTTCGGCTTTGTCCAGCGTTTCGTAAAACGAAAATTTCCGAAAGGTCCAACACTGAACAGAGATAGGAATTTTTTTGATCCTGACCTTTTGATGGCCTGCCGCATTCTCTTCCGTCCCAAAGCCCTCCAGGCCGGACACAGATAGAATTCCGGCAATAAGAATCAATGCCACAGCCAACACTATTGTTTTTTTCATTCTTCCTCCTGTTATTTATTCTTCGGATTCCATTCGCCCCTGGCCACAGCTGGAATAAAAGAATCCAGGCCGGCAGGAGGGAAATCAATAGTCGTTTCCTGTTCTACGCTCATATAAGCCGCCATGAGCAGCTCGGTAACATTCAGTCCGTCCTCAAAATTTTCCTCCGGCCTCTTGCCTGAAAGAAAAGACTGTACCATATGACGGTTTTCTCCTACATAACCGTACTCACTGGCTTCATCGCTGATAACCGGCATAAGCCCGCTTTCTGCATTCTGTTTTTCTATCAGATCTTCCCCCTCTTTTCCCGCAACATTCCGGCTGAAGAAAACTTTAAGCCCGGTATCCAGAGAATTAATACCCATAGAATATTCAGGGCCCAGCAATTCCAGGGACAAGCGGAGGCCTGCCCCCATATAACACCAGGAAGTTGTGGCTTCCACGACCACCTGTTTTCCTTTCTGATCCCTGTATTCGATAAGGCCCCGGCCGAAGTCCTCGGCTGGACGGTTGATATAATCAAGCTTGCCGCTGCTGATCTCTGAAAGTATCTTAGCGTATTCAGGCGCCTGCCATTTCAGGCAGTTCGCATAGGCCGTTACTTTAACCGGCGTTAAAACACGCCTATCGGCGCCAGGAGGGGTGAGTAGATACCGGGCCACTTCAACGGAATGGCACATCATGTCGTTAATTACGCCTCCCCCCTGTAAGGACCCCTCCCAGAACCATGGCATATGAGGACCGCTGTGCTCTTCCGATGCCCTTGCAAGATATGGCCTCCCTGCGAACTGAGCTCCGCGAGCCCAGACGATCTCTTTGCCTCGAGAAACCGCGGTGGAAAAGATCTGGTCTTCCAAATATCCGTCTAGCAGATCGGCCTTTTTAACCAGCTCGAGCATTTTTTTTGCTTCCCTGAAGTTTCTTCCCAGGGGTTTTTCACAGGCGACTCCGACCAATTCACCCTTGCCGTCCTCAATGGCCTTGACAATCTCTTCCATGTTTTCGATGCGAGTATAGTTTGGAGCACAGATCCAGATTGCGTCAATATCAGGATTTGCGACCATTGATGTAATGCTTTCATACGGCCTGGCGCTTCCTACGTTTAGCGACCTTGCCAACGCCGCGGCCTGTTCTGATTCCTCCATAGACAGGGAGACGATCCCAAGGATGTCCGCATCCCTGACGCTTATCCAGGACTGAATATGAAACTGTGTTATAAATCCAGCTCCTATGAAGCCAACACCTAACCTTTTTTTATTCATTTATTTCTCCTGATATACAGACTTAAGATCTTGATTGAATGCTATCCGCCCTTTTGTCTTTGAAGAACAAAAGGAACGCAAGCGCGCAGAGCACGGTCAAAATAACAGGCACAATGAATACGCCTGTCCAGTTCGTAATACCCTCGCTGGTGAAATAGCTTTGAACCTTTCCAGCAAACAGGCTCCCGACGTAATTGCCAAACCCATATGTTACCAGAGTGATGAGGCTTTGGGCAGAATGGCGCACATCAGAAGGCGCAACAATATCCACATAAATAAAAGCCGCAACAAAGAAAAAAACAAAACAGAAACCATGAAGAGCCAAAGAGGCAATGACCAGCCAGGATGGAGAACCAAAGGCAAAAATAATATATCTGAGCGGCCAGGCCAGAACACCCAGTACCAATATTTTTCGGATGCCGATCCTTTTGATCAAATATGGCAGCAAAAGAGCCATGACAAAGATCTCCGCAATCTGGGCGATCACCATAACGCCAGATAGATTTGCCTGTGAAACACCGATCTTGGGCGATCGAAGAAATGGCGCTGTCAGAATATAATAAAACATCAATTCTGTCGCCACGACAAAAGAAATGATGATGAAGACCAAAAAATTCTTGTCCTTCATCATTTTAAGGGCCTCGAGAAAAGCCCAGGGCTTTGCTCCCTCTTTTTTTGGAGGAGTATGAGGGAGGCCAAAAGCAAAAAACCCCATGATGACGGAAAACAGTCCGGCAAGGAGAAGCGTGTCTCCCTTCATAGCAATTCCTTCGCCGGTTCCGGCGATATTCCTCCAGCCCCACAATCCGAGACCTGCTGCGATCCAGCCGATGGTTCCCCAGACGCGGACCTGCCCGAATTCCTTTTCCGAGTTTTTAAGGTTGATAAAAGCGATGGAATTTGTGATGGCCAGCGTGGGGGCATACAGCAAACAATAAAACAGCATGGCCCAGGCCATGGTTTTATAATCGGACATGGTCGATATCCAGATCAAAAGGCCGCCGCCCGCGATCTGTAAAAACGCTATGATTTTCTCGCTGGAAAAGTATCGATCCGCAATCTGCCCACCGATAAAAGGAGCCGCTATGGTCGCCAGGGGAAGCAGGCTGTAGATCATGCCGGTTTGAAAGCCGTTAAAACCAAGGTTGTTTTGAAGATATTCGGACAGGACCGGAGCCCATGCGCCCCAGATCGCATACTGAAGAAACATCATAATACCAAGTCGAGTCTTGACCCACATCTTTACCTCTCTTTCAAAACGGAGTTTTATAAGTACTGATTTTTTAAATCAGCTTCAAAATATCTGTCTTGCCCGCATTTGTCAATGGAAACCAGGCCTCTCTTCAATAAAAGCATCCATTCCATTAATAGTTGACTTTTTTCTTTGTTTTCACAAGAATTGGCAGGACATGAAAAGACTGAATGTTTTGCTTCTTGTCTCTATAACGCTTTTCTGTGGATGTAATGGACAAAAAAGGTGGAAGACTGCCACTCTTATATATTTTGACACGGTGTGTGAGATCACCCTTTTCTGCTCTCCAAGTGTTTTTGATGAGGCCGTAACCGATATAGAGCATGTTTTCAAGGAAATAGAAGTTCGTTTTTCTCCGGATTCCCAGGATCTGACATCTCCAGAGGTCGTCTCTCTTTTTCACAAGGCTTTTGAGATCTATCGTTTTTCCGGAGGCTGTTTCGACATCTCAATTGCCCCTTTGTCCAGAATATGGGGTTTTGTTAATAAGGACTATCACATTCCGGATAAAAAAGAGCTTATGATAAGCCTGTCTGTCATTGGAATGAATAAGATCAACATTGCAGAAGGCCGTATTGTGCTTCAACCCGGGATGAGCCTAGACTGGGGAGGAATAGCCAAGGGATACGGAATTGACAAGGCCTCGCAGACAGTCAGAAGTAAAGGTATATTGCGGGGCTTTATAAACTCTGGAGGAGATCTTTTTTGCTGGGGGAAAAATCCTGACAATCGCCCCTGGCAGATCGGGATCAACCATCCAAGAAAAAGCGGTTATATTGGAATTCTATCTCTTTCCAACAATGCGGCCGCAACAACCGGGGATTACCAGCGGTTTTTTATGAAAAATGGAATCCGCTATCATCATGTCTTCGATCCCAAAACAGGATTTCCCGTTCAAGGAAAACAGTGCGTGACCGTCATCGGACCTGAGGCTCTAATCTGCGACGCCTTATCCACCGCCCTCTTTGTCAGTAACAATATAGATAGTATCTTAAAGCTCTATCCAGAATACGGAGTTGTGATATCAGACGACTCAGGTAAAATCACAACTGCAGGGAAGGCTTTCTCGTTCAGGCCGGTAAAGCAATAGCTTGGTTTCTCTCGTTATCTATTGTATTCCTGATTATTCACGGGTCGAGGCTGCCCTTTATATTTTCATCGGCATCAATACGTACCTGTATTTTATATCACCATCTTCATCAGGTCTCATAAGGACAGCACTGTTTTCGTCTTTTAATTCAAATCGGATATTATCTGTTTTTACTGTTGTCATAAAATCAAGAACGTAATGAGCATTAAAACCTATTTCGATTTTATCTCCTACATAGTTAATATCTAAGCGGTCTCTTGCTTCTCCAATTTCGGGATTGGAGGAGAAGAGGTTTAGCTGTCCTTTATCGATGCTGAATCTTATCCCCCTGGATCTTTCCGCAGAAAGTAATGATACACGCCTGATCGCATCTATAATCTCTGTTCTACAGACGGTCAGAGTATGAGGGTTCTCTTTTGGAATCACTGCATCATAATTTGGAAACTTTCCTTCTATGATCCGTGATATGAGCGTCCTGTTTCCCACTTTAAAGAAAAGGTTGTTCTCGTCCAGATCAAATTCAATACTTTCTTCTTCGAATTTGCGAATCTCTCCCAGTGTTTTTCTTGAGACTATCCCTTTTATCTCGTCATCTAGTTTTAAATCTTCAAGCTCCATTTTAGTATAAGCCAGCCTGTGTCCATCCGTACTGACCATTTCCACAGATTGATCTTTAAGGATCATCAAGGCCCCATTGAGATAATATCTTTGCTCCTGAGCAATAGCACAGAACACACAATCGATCATTTCTTTAATTTTATCAAGAGGAAGAATAATGTTTTTTTCAAACTTTGGATCAGGCACCTGGGGATAATCATCTTTTGACAGACAAACAACCTTAAACTCGCTCTCTCCGGATGTTATCTCCATCATCTTATCTTTCCCCTCTTGAAAAACCACCTCTTTCTCCTCTGAAAGTGAACGAATGATTTCGAATATTTTTTTTCCTGAGATCGTTATCGCCCCTTGTTCCTCGATCTTCGCAGAAAAATGAGTTTTTAAACCCACTTCCAAATCCGTTCCTATGAGTTCCAACTCGTCTCCCGATGCACTAATTAGGATGTTTGCAAGGATGGGCATTGTGTTTCTTTTTTCTACAATCCCTTGAAATAATTGTAATTCACCAAGTATATCTTTCTTCTTGATTGAAAACTTCATTTTTCCACCTTTCCTCACTGTCTTTTATTATTAGTTATTAATATGAGATTAAATAATAAAAAGAATAATAGCAATGAAAATGTGCAAATATTTCATAATGTATTGATTTCTTAACGGATACAGCTAATAAGCTTGTTTATTTCTTTGTTGAATTCCGTACTTTTGTTTCTTAATTTCTCTATTTTTCTTATACTATAGATAACGGTTGTATGATGTTTTCCGCCAAATTTTTTCCCAATTTCAGGAAGAGATAATCCTATCAATTCCTTTGTTAGATACATAGCGATCTGCCGGGGAAATGCTACCTTTGGAGAATTATTCTTTGATTTTATTTGGAAAATCTTGATTTTGTATTCATGACAAACACTTTTTTGTATTTTTTCAACAGTAATTGCATTTAATGAAGAGTCAAGAAGGCTTTTAAGAGCATCTTTGGTCAAATCTAGATCGATCTTTTCACCTTTTAATGATGCAAAAGCAATAACCCGGCGGAGATATCCTTCCAGTTCCCTGATGTTGGAATGACCCTTATCTGCAATAAAAAGGGCGACACTTTCAGGAAGATCGACTCCTTCCAATTGTGATTTTTTTTTGAGAATAGCAATCCTTGTTTCAATATCAGGAGGTTTAAGATCTGCGATCAACCCCCATTCAAACCTTGAGCTGAACCGCTCCTCCAGGCTTGGGATCTCCTTTGGAGGGCAGTCACTGGAGATGACAATTTGTTTTTGGCTGTCATACAGATGATTGAATGTATGAAAAAATTCTTCTTTTGTACGTTCTTTCCCTGAAAGAAAGTTTATATCATCCATCAACAGGATATCAACACTTCGATATTTTTGGCGAAAATCTAGAATTTTTCCGTATTGAAGATGATTGATCAGATCATTCATGAATTTTTCTGTCGTCAAATAAAGTATTTTCGTCTTACGGTTCTGGTTAAGTGAATAATGGCCGATAGCATTCATAAGATGGGTTTTCCCCAGACCCGCTCCTCCATAAATATAAAAAGGATTGTATGCCTTGCCCGGGCTTTTGGAAACAGCCTGAGAGGCGGCTTGGGCGAATTGATTGCAAGAACCAACCACAAAGTTTTCAAAAGTATAATTTGGATTGAGGTTGGGATTTAAAAGCGCACCGTGCTTGGAACGTCTTTCATCGGGAGATTTTCGCATAAAACTCGATGGTGCATCCTCAAAAATGTATTTGATATTGAATTTTTTCCCAAAGAGCTCCTGGGATATCTGATCAATAATTCCAGTATAGTGAAAGGATAACCAGTCTTTAAAATAGGAATTCGGTACCTTAACGTAAAGGTTGTCCGACTCGTTTCCGATATAGGTTGTAGGCTCGAACCATGTTTCAAAACTATTTCGGTCGATTTGTTTTTCAACAAACGCGCGGATTTGGAGCCAAGTGTTGGATTTTTCTGAGCGTTTCATAGCGGTAAGATTTCCACAGCAATTTCCACAGATGTGGAAAAATGTCTGTTGTTGCTGAACCGGGAAAGCAAAAGCCAAATAATAATAGCACTATAAAATCAGGATTTCAAGAAAAACTGGAAATTTTTTTAAAAAAAGAAAATCTCATGCCCAGTGGGAAAATCCGCTTAAAAATCGAAGCCGATCCAGAATTTTGTCTTGAAGGCTCCAATCACATCAAAATCCCAAGGAGTGGAAGCCTTTGGGAATTCCAGGGCTTTGACAAATTCAAGGTGGATGGGAAGCCCAAGAAAGAAAAACTGGAATCCGAAACCGTAAGAACCTATTGCCTCGTAAGTGATATAATCAAAATTACTTGTGTAACGGACAAACTCAGCATTATATCCTTTCAGTTTAGCCCGGGAGATATCAAAGAAGAGCGTGCCTCGTACAGGGCCGATCTGTCCAATGATCGTAGTGGCAGAATTTATGACAGGGAAACGGAATTCGAAATTTGCATACCAACCTTCATTGGCGATGATGTTGTAGTAATAGGAAGACCGGACTTGGTTGTTGCCGCCCCAGTAAAAGATATAAGGGTTTTTCCCGCGGCTGAGAAAACCGTAAAACCGGGCTGCGAAAAGAGCGTCTTCCCCAATATAGAGATATTGACGAAGATCCAGATTGATCGTTGTATTTTGGATAAATTTACTTGATATTGGGAGGGTCTGAGCAACAGATAACCGGAAGGTGTTTCCTGCGGCCGGGCCGTAATACTTAAAGCGAGTGGTTTCTCCGGTAAGAGCGAAACTTGTTGCCAGGACATTGCCGTTGATAAAACCCATGAAGGAGGTCCCGGAAGCAGACATTTGCTGGATGAGATATGGATCAAAGAAATCTTCCTCATATCGGGTAAATGAAAAAGAGGCCTCTGCGCGATAATAACGGTTGAAAGGATAGAGAGCGGCAATGTTTGCACCGGCTATTTTTCGTACAGCAATAGCATCCCTGTAATTGAGGAACTGATAGAGCGAAGGATCGGTGTATACGTAGGGGGTGTAATAAAAAATGCTGTAGGAATAAGCCTGGGCCATATAATGCAGGCGGCTCCTTAGGTTCAAGTAAGAAAAATTGTAAGAACGAAAGCTTCTTACCTGATAAGCCGATAAACTAAAAATATTGTTTCCCATTAGGTCAGAAAAAGCGATTGACGATCCTCCCCAGAGAGAACCGTCTGTGGATACGATGGCATCGACCGGGGGGCGGGACATAATATAAAGTTTACCCATCCCTCCAAGCGGTTTTATTTTTTCTTTGTTGATATTTATGCTGATTATAGGCTCGAACTTCTGAAATATTTCTTCAGCCTGAATCTCAGCGAAAGTGATCGTCTTTTCAACTTCTCCTTCCAGTTCGCTTTTGAAGATCTGAAAAGATCCTTTGTTGAAGGAAGAAAAAACAATATTATTCGGCTTGTTCGGGACGGGTGTGGGAAAAAAGTTGCCGGTTCGGACATCTGTATAGCGTTTAAGTTCTCCGGTGTCGAGGTTGATGGAATATATATTAAATGATTCTCTCTGGTCGCCGGAGAAATAAATTGTCTTGGAATCAGGGGAAAAAGCCGGGGTTATTGTCTGTCCTCTGCCGAATGTCAATTGTGTTTTTTCCTTAAGATTATTAACGGGCGAGAGAAAGAGCTTATCATAAACATCGATCCGGATTGTGTAGGCCATGAACTGTCCATCGGGAGAAACTGCCGGGGCTTTTTGGAAAAGGTCGTCATTGGTCAGATTAACGATCTTTTCGGTATTAAGATTCAATTTATATATATCATGGTTTCCATTATTGAATCCGGTAAAAAGAACTTCTGTGCCGTTAGGCAGAAAATGTACTCCGGAAGGTTGGTCTGCTGGAATTTTGATGCTTCTTTCGGTTTTTCCTGTCACTGCATTAACCATAAAAAGACAATACTTCTTTCCTGCTCTCGCGAAAAAAGCGATGTAGTCACCGTCCTTTGACCAGTCAAGATTTTTTCCCTTTGAAGCATCGATCTCATATTTTATGGATTCATACCTAAGCGTGTACCCTTTGGTTATATTTTTAATAGCCTTCCCGCTTTTGGTCGAGATCAAGACTATGTCCATATCGTTATCTTTTACATTAAAGGTCAGCGCTGCAACAATATCTCCAGAGGGGGATAATGCGTGTGAAAAAGCGAAATAATATTGATTAAGGGGAAATTCCGGTCCGATTGTTATACTGTAGTCTTCCGGGTTTTCCCGCAGCAAGAACTTTTTATGCTTGGACCGGAGATATTTTTTGAAATCATGTGAGAATTCTTTTGGGCTCTGATTGAAGACTTTTTTAACAGGCTTCGGTCTGCGTGTAAAGGACGAGTTCTTCATGGAATGCCAGAATTCACGAATTGTTGTTTTTCCATATTTTTCTTCGATGTAATCGAATACAGCATGACCAAAATCATAGTCGGCCGGCCGCGGGAGAGGATATCTGGAAAACAGCTGTCCTTTTTCTGAAAACTCGGGAATGCGGTCATTTAAAACCGCATCTCGCACGATCAGGGAAGACCAGGAAGACCATTTTTTTGTGTTGTAATCGGCAAACCCCTCCATAGCCCATCCAGGCGGCTGGCTTACTGCATAAAGGGCCATTCCAGGGCCCCCGTAGAGAAGATCATATTGAAAAATATGTGTTAATTCATGTGATATGAGATCTTGCAGCTCATCGTCGGCTATGTCCCCGCGGATAAGGAAGCGGTAAAGTATGGGTTCTGCAAGACCCAGCACGCCCTCGGAAACCCGGACAAGGTTATTCTGCTCAAATTCCACATAAGTTCTGTAGTAGAGAACCGGAACAACATCGGAAAGCTGGTGCTTAAGCTCCTGGCTGATCCGTTTGTAGGCGCTTTCAACCATGTCCGCAATCCTTTTAAGCGTTTTTATGTCCTTTTCATAATAGTAAATATCGAAATGATCTGTCCGGTAGTGATTCCAATCGAACTTATCGTAGTTGACCTTGTTTTTTCCATAGTACGGAAAATAGATAATCTGAGCGGTTCCATGGCCTGCCCAGGCTAAAAGGAAAAAAACTATAAGTAGAGTCTTGATCGATTTTTTCATTGGGACTCCTGTTTATTTAATGAGATATCTTTCTTGAATTTGTTGGCCGCCTTGGATATCAAGGAAAAACTTATCCCTCGCTCCTTGAATGAGCTCAAAAAATGCAAAATAGGCGGTCTGATTAGGATTTTTGTAAGCCTTGCTCTCTTTAAATGTTCGTTTGTAAACGATTTTTCCGCTTTCGGCGTTGATAAGATAAAGATCCAGAGCTAGAGTATAGAACCGGCGCTGCATCAGACGCGATTCCAGGGGAAAGGGATCTTCGAACCGCCGCTTTTCTTTTTGTCTGAGAATCTTTCGTATCTCTTCTGTATATTCAATTCTGCCGGTAAGATACAGGCTTTTTTTCATATCAGGGGCGATTTTCTTCCAGAAATCCGGTTTGTCGAATTCAGTTACGTTTGAAACAACAATCTTTTTTAATGCCACCTTAATATCCGCCTTTTTTTCAAGCTCGAATGACAGATAGTCTTGGATCTCTTTATTAATGCTAAAAGCTTTTGTTGTTTCCTTGATCAGAAAATCCGTTATGACGATCTGATCATAATCTGGAAGATCGATCTTAGCTTGGCCCGGAATCTCAAGGCGAAGCTTCCAGTGCTCACTGCTGGAGCAGGAGAACAGAGTCAAAGAGACAACAATAAGGATCAGGCTAATTTTTCTCATCTTCATCCTTCTTTTGTTCTTTATATCGCTTCTTAAATTTTTCATAGTTGGATTGAACATACTTGTTATTCGGACCGAGTTTTTCTGCAATGCGGTATTCTTTTTCCGCGTCCTCCAGAAGCCCCTTTTTTTCATAAGCGACCGCCAGATTGTTATGAGCCGCGACGGATTTAGGGTTTGTATTAGCAACTTTTTTCCAGCGAAAAATTGCTTCGTCCCACAACGAACCCTGCGCAGCCTTGATTCCAAACGCTATTTGAGTTTTGTGGAAGGACCTCGTGCAGCCGGTTAGAAAAAAGGATAGACAGAGAAATAAGAGACAGTGTAAAATTGTTTTACTCTTCATTGAAAGAAATTTCCTTTATACCGTATTAAATGAAGAACGGTTATTACGTTACAGGCTTTTATATTCTTCGTCAAGGCAATTATATTTTAACTGCAATTTTTGTACCAATGATTAACGGAGGTAGATTGACGGGTTTTTTCTAAGATTGTTTCAAAAAGATGACACCTGTACAATCCACTTGAATTCACAGCACTTCCGGCAGGGCCTTGGATTTATTTAATGAATATGTTATAAAGTATTTTTCGGAAGCTAGATAAAGAGTAAAAAAAATGCCTAAAGTGTGTAAAATATGTGGAAAAGGCCCTCAGTTCGGGCATAATGTCAGTCACTCTCATAAAGCGTCAAAAAAGAAATGGCGACCCAATTTACAGAGAGTTAAAGCCCAGACGGATTCAGGGGTTAAACATATTTGGGTCTGTACCAGATGTCTGCGGTCAGACAAAGTGAAAAAAGCAGTTTAATAAGTCTTTTATACAAAACCTGAATTATTCTAACTAAATTCTTTCTGCAGAGAAGATCTCTTTAATCTGAGAAACAGTTTTAATTATGCTCTGTAGGTGTTCTATATCCCTGATTTCCAGAATAAGCTGGATGTGGACCTTTTTATTTGGACAGGCGAGAATCTCTGCCTTGATGATATTTCCTCCCAATTCAGCAATAACCGCCGTGACCTTTGCCAAAACACCGGGAGCATCTTTTCCCTTGATTAGAATTTTTCCTTTAGAAGGCCTTTTAGTTGCACGGTCCCATGAAACGGCGACCATTCTGTGTTGATCCAGCCGACCTTTTTGAACAAGAGAACAGCGGAGAGAATGAATGGTAAGCCCTTTTCCGGAGGTCATATAACCAATAATCGGCTCTCCCTTGATGGGAGAACAGCAATGGGCAAGATGAACCAGGGCGCCAGTTGAGACCTGGGCTTTGATATCAGGAAGGGTTTTTTTTGTGACCTTTATAACAGCTTTTTTGAACGGTATATCCGCCTTTGCTTTCTTTTCTTCAGTAGAGAGAAGTTTTCCCATAATTTTTTGATTGAGGATGATTTTCCCATTGCCGAGGAACATATAAAGATCCTCCATTCTTTCTATGCGAACATTCGTTATAGAAGAGAGCATCTTTAGAATCGCGCCTTCTTTGTATTTTGAGACGGGCAGCCTGTTTATCTTCACTTGTTTTTGCCATAGTTTTTTCCCTACAACGCTCTGTTTTTTCCGATCCTGGAGATTCAGCCAGCGGTTGATTTGATATCTTGCTCTTGGGGTAAAAACAATATTCATCCACGTCCGGCTGGGGGCTGAATCGACGGAGGTCAAAATCTCAATAATATCACCTGTTTTTAGAATTGTCTTTAATGGGGCGAATATACTGTTGATCTTAGCTTCTGAGGCATGAAGACCGATTTCTGTGTGAATGAAAAATGCAAAATCAAGGGCCGAGGCGCCAAGAGGAAGAACAACAACTTTTCCTTTTGGCGTGAAAACATGCACTTCTTCCGGTAGGAGACCGGTTTTAAGATACTTAAGAAATTCGCGGGGATTTTTTTGTTCTTTATAGAGATCCACCATCTCTCTCAACCAGACAAGGCGCTTATCGTCTTTGATGGACCGTGGAGCAGCTTCTTTGTATCTCCAGTGAGCAGCGATGCCGTTTTCCGCAAGATTGTGCATATCGTGTGTGCGGATCTGAATTTCAAACATGCTTTTTTGCGCGGTAATGATTGTCGTGTGCAGCGCTTGATATAGATTCAGCTTCGGCATGGCGATAAAATCTCTAAAGCGGTTGGGAAGATGCGGCCACCGTTGATGGATGATTCCCAGCGCGGCGTAACAGTTTTTTGCTGAATCCGTGATCAGTCGGAGAGCCATAAAATCATAGACTTGATCAAATTCGATCTTCTGTCGTTTAAGTTTCGCATGAACACTGTACGGCCGTTTGATCCGGTAAAAGATATTAACAGGGATCCGGCTCTCTTTCATCAGGCGGATCATGGTCTTTCGAATCTTTTTCAGCTCTACTTCGGCTGGTTTTCTCTGCGGGTCAACAAGCGAAGTAATCCTAAAATAATTTTCCGGGTCCACATACCGGAAAGCAAGATCTTCCAGCTCTGCCTTGATCCGGCCCATGCCTAGCCGGTTGGCGATGGGAGCATAAATCTCCAGTGTTTCTCTGGCGATCTGCCGTTGTTTGTTCTCTGGTAAAAAGGTGAGGGTTTTCAGATTGTGGATTCTATCGGCTAACTTAATAAAGATGACCCGGAGATCATCCGTCATTGCAATAATGATTTTGCGAATACTCTCAGCATGACGTGTCGCCGGAGATGATTCCTGCACGCGGCTGAGCTTTGTTACTCCTTCTACAAGGAGAGAAATATCTTTTCCAAAAACTTTTTGGACCTCTTTGGGAGTTATGCGCGTATCTTCCAGGACATCATGAAGGAGACCGGCTGTAATCGTAGTTTTGTCCAATCTCATATCAGCCAGCATATCAGCAACCTCTAACGGGTGGCTCAAGTACGGTTCTCCAGACCTGCGGACCTGGCCTTGGTGGGCCTGTGCCGCGAAGACATAGGCCTTCTTTATTAAGTTGATGTCTTTATCCGAGAATGTGGATGTAACTTTTTCCAGGATATCATCAATACGGATCATTGTCTTTGCAGGCCCTTCCTTGAGAACCTGATCTTGTCCTTGTCGTTTTCTTGAGATAATATCCAATCAACAGCATGGAGCAGATTATTAGCTATATACACCGGCCGAACACGCCCCTTTTTTAGCCGCAGAAGGGAATCTTTTCCATAGCCGGTTAAAACAAGCACAGGTTTGGCGCCGATATTCAATCCGAAAAGGAGATCATCGACTTTATCGCCGACCATATAGGAACCGGAGAGGTCGATATTTAAGTCTTTAGCTGCTTTTAATGCCATCTCCGGATTGGGTTTTCGACAAGAGCAGTCCTTCTTGTATTTCGGATCAAGAGAGCGCGTATAGTGAGGACAATAATAAATGCCGTCAATACGGGCGTTCTGGGCACTGAAAGCCTGGATCATCTGTTTGTGGATCTTTTGCAGATTCTGCTCCTTAATAAGCCCTCTTCCGATACCGGATTGATTGGTGATGATGACGGCAAGCAAACCTGCTGAATTCAGCTTGTTCACCGCTTCAAAACTGTATGGGTAAATATGGATGGATTCGAAGGAAGCAGGGTAGCCTACATCTCTATTGATATTTCCGTCTCTGTCCAGAAAAACAGCGTTTTTCATGATAAAAACCTCTGACAAGCCTGGAATACTTCCTTGGGTTGGATGGACAGCATACAGCGGTGGTCGAAGGGACATTTCCTGTATAAACATGGCCAGCAGGGCGCTTCTTTTCTTATGATCAAAGAGGGGGGCTGGAAAGGACCGGTCACCCTGTGATCCGTAGGGCCAAAGATGGCGATGACCGGGGTTTTCACCGCATTGGCGATATGCATCGGGCCGGAATCGTTAGACACGAACAGGGAAGCGTGATGGATCAATGAAGCTAATTGTCGCAGGGAGGTCTCTCCGGTCAAGACGAGAGGTTTCCTTGTAAGCTGTGAGGCGATCGTATCAGCAAGAACACGTTCTTCAGGGGATCCGACAATCACGATGTCTGCATTGCTTTGTTCCTGCAGCATCTGAGCAAGGGTTATAAAGCGGGATGTGGGCCACTGTTTTGCCGTGCCGAAAAACGCTCCTGGATTCAACATGACGATCGGATTATCAAAGCCTATTTCAGATGATCGAAGCCTGTCATATGCTTTTCTGATCTCGTCTTCCATGAGCGGCAGGGACAGTTTAGGATTGTCCACTGCAAGGCCGAGGCCGGAGATCAAATGCAAATAATATTGGACATGGTGACGTTTTTCTTCGAATTTTGGAACACGTATCTTACTTGTCAGGAGGAAAAAACGGCCATCTCGGTTATAACCCCATCTTTCCGGAATACGAGCCATGTAAAACATCATGGCCGAAACAAAGGAGTTGGTCAGAAGCAGTCCTATATCAAAATTCTGTTTTTTTATTTTTTCGGCCGCCTGTTTTAAACTGGATATTACGGGTTTATCTGGAATACAAAAGATGTGATTAATAAAATCATACCCGAGGTACAGATCTTTGACCCAGCCTTTTGCAGCAACCCAGATTTCCGCCGATGGATAATTTTGATGAAGGCAGGATATTGCCGGGAGGGACATGACGGCATCTCCGATCCAATTCGGCGCTCGGACGATTATTTTCATGCTTCTTTTATAACCCCTCCGCTAATCTTTGCCGGCTGGTCCTGATGTTGATTGGCTGCAGGCCAATTATATTAATCTTTTGTGGTGTTTTTCTGTTCCGCTGGTTTAGAGGCTGGTGATTCTTGGGTCTTTGGGCTCACTTTTTTTTCCTCAGCGGTTGAGCGGTCTTTTTTTAGCGCATAATCCGTGACATACCATCCCGACCCTTTAAACTGTATGGCGGGAGAAGAAATGAGTTTGTTCACCGGGCCTCCGCACTGGATGCATTTTTTCAACGGCGGCTCGCTGACTTTTTGCAGTACTTCAAAAACGGCACCGCACTCTGAACATTTATATTCATGCAAAGGCATTTGTCTTCTCCCGATATTATGAAAAGCCATTATAGCAGAGCCGGAAGCATTTATCCAACCCCGATTTATTTATGTGTCGGGATTAGGCCCGCCTGAAGGGTAAAAAATGCCGATAATAAAAATGGCATTACAGGATTCAAGGATGCGAGGATTCTAGGGTTCGAGTGGGAAGAAAAAGAAAAGAGATAAGAGTTTTTTAGGTTCTTTGAGTTCGTTGTGTTCTTTGGGTTATTTCAATAAAGTTTAACTCAACAAACCCAATAAGCTCAATGAGCTTTTCTTGACTTCAACGACTCCTATAGACCTCAAAAGACTTCTACAGACTTCGATGGACTTTTTTTCTTTGGGCCTCTTTTGCATTGGTTTTTGGCCTCTTATTCTTTCAAGTGCAGCCCCCTGTGAAGGCTGGACGAACAAAGAGGAGTGTGATAACCTGAATAAAAAAATTGGAGGACAGTAAATTGCCGGCAAAAATTATTGATGGAGAATTAGTAGCAAGCCGTATTAGAGATCAGATTGCGGAAGCGACTGAAAAAATGGCCAGGGAACAAGGATTCCGGCCCGGCCTGGCCACTATTCTAGTGGGAGAGAATCCCTCTTCACGCCAGTATGTACGTATGAAACAGAACAGGTGCAAAAACGTCGGGATTCTGTCCTTTGGCTATAACCTTCCTGAGGAGTCCGGGCAGGATGAGATTGAGGACCTGGTGCGAAAGCTTGGTGATGATCCAAAAATTCATGGTATTCTTGTTCAGCTTCCATTACCCGATCATTTAGATGAAGAGGCGGTGTTAAACGCAATTCCTTTGCATAAGGATGTCGATGGATTTCATCCCGTCAATATCGGCCGCCTGTCTATGAAAGGGCGCAAACCCCTCTTTGTGCCATGCACGCCTGCCGGAGTGATCCGCCTGTTAGAGGAAGCAGGGGCACAGTTTGAAGGAGCCGAGGCCGTGGTTTTGGGGAGGAGTAATATTGTGGGGTTACCGGCCGCAATGTTGCTTATTCACAGGAACGCGACCGTGACTGTGTGCCACAGCCGGACAAAGAACCTTCCAGCCGTATGCCGGCGCGCTGATATTCTGATCGCGGCGGTCGGACGGCCTTTGATGGTCAAGGCGGACTGGGTTAAACCAGGCGCTTTTGTGATTGATGTAGGCAGCAACCGGATCGACGACCCGCAATCTGAAAAGGGATACCGCTGGGTGGGTGACGTGGACTTTGATGAAGTAAAAGAAGTGGCCGCTGCTTTGTCTCCTTCTCCTGGCGGTGTAGGGCCGATGACAATTGCAGGATTGCTGCAAAATACTTTGTATGCGGCGCAACTTTTAGAGGAACATAAGAATTCAGGCGGCTAATGAAAAACGACTGCTTCGAAAATGAATATTTCAGAGTCCGTCTTCCAGGCATTCACTTGAAGACCGGCTTTGCGGCATACCTGACGCAAAAACATTTCTCTTGACCATCCGTTATCGACTGCGACCTGAGGAAGCAACAATCCTGACCTCCCATTTTTTAAGAGATAAAGCCCGTGTCGCCCGACATTGATCTTTTCTGGGTCGTGTATTTTTTCGAGAGGAGAAAGCACGGATATCTCGATCTCAAGGCTATTCAATTCCTGGGGGGTGACAGGAAGAAATCTTGTATCCTGAAACGCCGCATAAAGGGCTGCCTGAACCACGGTTTGGTATAAAGGCCTGATCGGCTCGATAAACCCGATGCATCCACGAAGACGCCCATCCTTTTTTAAAGTAACAAAAGCGCCTTTTTTTGTGAGCAAGATAACATTAACCGGATTAAAGACGGGAATTTTCTGTTCTTTAAGAAATTGTGAGATGCAGACGCGTGCCATCCTGAGCAGCTCGTCTTTTTCATCTCGGGAGAGAGAGAAAGGCTGAATATGATTTTCTGTTATAAGAGCTGCTGCCATATAACCCACAACCCGGGCAGAACCGCTATGATCAGATGAATCTGTATAAGACAGCAATTTAATTTTTGGTTTTTTTTGTGTTTTCGCAAATAGAAGGATGGTGACAACAGGGGCTCCGCCGCACATGATATTTTCGCGGCGTTCCAGTTTTTTGATCAATTGGTCTGCTTGGAACGATTTAATAAGGGAAATTGTCCTGTTGTCTGTCTCATTTGCCTGGGCTTTGGAAAGAAAATGAGACATGTCGGTGGAAGCCAGGATCAAGACCTTCTTTCCGGACGTAACAGAGGCTAGGGCCTTGGCAAGCTTTTTTATTGTTTTTTGACTTGGGATTCCCATGATAACAGGAACGATCTTAGCCTCGGGAAGAGTTTTTTGAATAAAGGGGATCTGTACTTCTACAGCATGTTCTTCCCTGTGGGCGGCGGGGATATATTGAAAGCCCGTTTTGTCTGACAGCTCCCGGGCGAGCTGTTCGTCGATTTTGACAACCCCCAGAGGAGTTTCGTACCCTCCTTTTATGTAGATGGAAGCGCCGTAAAACACATAACGGTGGCAGGGGGAAAGAATAATCACTGTGTCCACAGGCTTTCCTTGGACCAATCGATACGCTTCTGCCGCAACCTGCCCTGAATAAACATATCCGGCATGTGGCGCGATCAGCGCCTTGATTTCCCCGGTGATTTTAGAGGCCTCTCCTGTATTCTTTAGAAAATAATCGATCTGATCCGAAAGGACCTTGGGATCCTTTGGATAAAACAGCCCTGCCCAAACAGGTTTTCTGATCCCCTGTGCGCAAAGTGTTGTGGCGGCCAGAAAGGAAAAGGCCGTAAAAAGGAAAACGCTTTTTTTCTTTTGAAAAAAAGATCTCAGAGTATGCATTGGGAGAAAAGGAAAAGCCTGATAAAGGATGTGCCCCGCCCCGATGGGGTCAGGGGGTCTCTTCGGTATCTTTCTGAAAATCCGGGATCATGGAAACAACTTTCTCCTGCCCCAGATAGAACCCGATCAGGAACACAGAAGAAACAGCAGCAAGGGTAAGAAGCGATTTAATAATACTTTTCATCATGACCTTCCAATTCAATTCTAGGACAAATATGGAAAAAAGTAAACCGTAAAAAAAAGCAATCTTGAAAACCTGCATGTTGACTATTCCGGGAGACATTTATATAATTAAATTCGCATTAATTATCGTATCTGATTTGTGTGATAAGGAAAAAATGAACCTTGGTGCATATGGAATTTTATTTGTATTCGCAGCATTTATCCTGTTGCTTATCATCAACCCGAATATGTCCTGTTTTGGCAGGAAGGTGCGTTCTCCTCTGTATCCGCTGTTCCGCAAAAAAAAAGGGACAGAGAAAAAAACTGTTATAGAGGATTACGGGTTTTCTTTGGAAGAAGAAAAGATCGAACAGGCGCCCGAAGAAAAAGACAAATAATCCGCAGGATCTTCCTGTTATATATAATCTGAATGGATGTAAGAATATTTGAGTGGACTCAATCCGTTGAGAACCAGTAAAGACAAATCCCGCCTCCAAAGATTTTTAATGTATGGAATCCTTGTATGCCTTTTTATCTTGGCGGGATGCGGCTCTTCAAATATACTTCTTTCTCCCCTTCCCGACAATATCAAAAGCATGGAAGGGTATGCGTCCATCAAGATTACCAGTAAAGATAGGACAGCTCGCTCAAAATTCACTTTTTTATTCCGGCTTCCGGACCAGGGATGGATCGAGGTTTGCAATTTTTTAGGGACCACACTTTATCAGATTGTTATTGACGGGGAGGAAGCTTATTTTGTCATACCGTCAAAAAAAGCATATTGGCACGGACCGGAAGAGGAGATCATAGATGTGTTTCTAGGTTTCCAGCTCAGCTTGAATGATATTATCTCGCTTCTTTTCGGTCTCTGGGACCGGCCGGTTGTAACAATTGGGATTCGCCCGACAGATTCAGGATGGCGGCTTGATAAAGACGAAAAAGGGCGGATCGCCGCCGGCCGCAGGGAAAAATTTTCTTTTCGAGTTGAAAAATTTATAGAAAATACAGCCTTTGCACTGGTTCTGAATTTTAAACATCCGTACAGTCAAGGACAGATCAGGGTTCTCAGAATGAACGTAAACTCTCCGATCAGGCCGGATCTTTTTGATAAAGCTTTTTTAAAACGATTTCAGCAGAAAACGTGGTTTGAAATCCAGGAAATGTTGAATGGAAACCGCTAAACAGCTAAACGTACACAAAACCAAATCTTTTGCTAAGATCAACCTCGGGATCGAAGTCTTGCGAAAGAGGAAGGATGGATATCATGAGATCAGGACCCTTTTTCAGACGATAGATTTTTATGACCGCCTCGAGTTTCTTCCTTTGAAGGGGAAAAGTATCCAGCTTGAAGGGGATGATCCTCGCATTCCCTGGAATAAAGATAACCTCATTTACAAAGCAGCCAGTGTTCTTCAAGAAACGTCTGGAATATCCGCGGGAGTGGAGATCCGCGTAAGGAAAAGGATTCCGCCTGGTAAAGGATTGGGTGGTGGTAGCAGCAATGCTGCTGTCACTCTATATGTGCTGAATCAGATCTGGGGCTTGTCTCTGGAAAAAAAGCAGCTCCAGGAGATCGGCGGCCGGCTGGGTGCAGACATCCCTTTTTTCCTGGAGGGAGGGACGTGCCTCGGCCTTGGAAAAGGAGAGAAGATCATTCCTTTGTCGGATTTGGAAAAATTTCACTGCCTTTTGGTCCTTCCGGATTTTCCCGTTCCCACTGCGGATGTCTATAAACGGATTGTCTTGACTTTACAGGAGAAAGAAAGTAAAATTATCGAGTTTTTAAACAGCCATGAATTTCGCCTGTTGGAAAATAATTTAGAAGAGACGGTTTTTAGCTTATATCCTCAATTAAAAAGCATTAAGAGCCATATATCAGAACGGGATTCCATATTGACTTTGGTTAGTGGCACAGGCTCTGCTGTTTACGGGCTTTTTTCGGAGAAGGATAAAGCAGAGCATGCTTTAGGAGGATTGGACAACAACCTTTCTTCGCTTCTTGTTGAAACGCTTTCACGGGACAGATATTGGTGCGGCGTAATGAATGGGGTGTAGCCAAGCGGTAAGGCAGCGGACTTTGGATCCGCCATTCGGAGGTTCGAATCCTCCC
>CBDVEQ010000003.1:0-36126 GCA_965373045.1 uncultured bacterium
GACATGTATGAAGAGGCAAAAACTCAGGTCAAGGATTACAAACCTACGGACTTATTTATGGGCTTTCACTGCGGAAACACGGCCGGCTCTTGTATGATCCGTCCGGAGATGAAATATCAGCTCATCATGAATCGTATGATGGAACCGGAAGGGGAGCCTGATATCACACGCGGTACACTGGAAGGACAGATACGGGCAGGGAATGTTACTATCTTCCGTCTGCAGTCAACTGCGGACACGGTTCTCCGCTCATATGTGGCTGAGGGAGAAGTGCTGGATATAGATCCCAGGTCATTCGGAAGCATCGGAGTTATTGCGGTCAAGGAAATGGGGCGGTTTTACCGTCATGTCCTGATAGAAAAACAGTTCCCTCATCACACGGCTGTGGCTTTTAAACATGCGGGAAAAGCACTATTTGCCGCTGTCAAAATGCTGGGTGTTGATGATATCTCTTTTAACCGTCCAGAGGACATGCCTTATCCCACAGAAAACCCCTTTACCTGACCAGGATTTTTAACAGGATAATTTGTCTATTGGCAATTCCTTAAAGCAATGAAGAGGAATCGCGGAAAAATGAAAGCTGGAAAAAAGATATATGCACTTGTTTTAAGTATGTTTTTATTCTGCAGTGCTGACTATGCCCAGGAGATCAAACTTGAGCTGTCAGCACTTTTGGAGATCGGGAAAGAAGATCTGCTTTTCTGGTCTGTCGCAGCCGTGTGTGAGGATAAAGACGGCAATTTTTATGTCGTGGACCAGATCGAGTCTAAAGTTCATCGATTTTCTTCCGAAGGCAAGCTGCTCGGTTCATTCGGACAAAAAGGCCAAGGTCCAGGTGATTTTCAGCGCCCCAATCGCATTTCCTTTACCTCTAAGGGCACATTGGCCGTAGCCGATGAGATGTATTATGTCTCGTTTTTAAACACCGAAGGGGGATTTATCCGCCGCGTCCACCTCAATGCGGGCCTGGCGCCCGGTTATGTGGGGAAGGACCGCTTTTATGCCTGGCGCTGGCAGCCCGATGGCCGGCAGCAGATCTTATTGGACTCCGAAAGCACTATCGTAAAAACCTTCCACACTGTCCACCGAAACCAGTTCTCCATCTCCCTCCCCGACCAAAGCGGCCGCAAGGTGATGTTCAACTTCCAACGGCCCGCGTATGTTCCCGCGCTCCTCTATTACCAGAATCAGGGATACACGGTCATCGCGCTAAGCGACAGCTACCGGATCCAGATCTTGGACGAAAATGGAGATGCCGTAAGTACAATCACGCATGAAACCACGCGCAGCGCCCTCAACAAAAAAGAACGCGAGTATTTTGAGGAGCACTTCAGAGAGTTTGGAAAAATGAAGGGATGGCCCGAAAACGCCGTCCGGGATATCATCAAAAAGATTCCCAAAGAAAAAGTCTTTTTCGACCGCATCCTGTTGTCCGGTTCCCACGTTTTTGTCTTCCGCATCCAAGAAGATGTCTCGGACGAGAATTCTCTTATTCCTGTAGATGTGTTTGAGCTGAACGGCCGCTTCCTCGGCGCTATCCGGATGCCGGACAAACCGGTCTTCATCTCTGAGAAGCGTATGTACTTTATAAGCAGCGACGAAGAAGGGAATATTTTTCTTGTCGTAAGAGAATACAATCTGTTTTCATAGAAATGAATCTTTCACATCCATCCAATACGATATTTCTCCAGGAGGCCCAATGAAAAAATTCACACAAAAGCTCAAGGTCCGTTCCTATGAGCTCGATGCCCAGGGACATGTCAACAACTCCGTCTATCTCAGCTATTTGGAATATGCCCGCGTGGCTACTATGGAACAGTTGGGGATTCCTTATCAAGACTATCTGAGGAAAGGAAAATATGTAGCCATTGCCGAAGTTCGGCTAAAATATCTCTACCCCGCCACGCTGGGCGATGAACTCGAAATCACACTGCAGGTCATTCAGGCCAAGCGGACCAGCCTTACTTTTAAACAGGAGATCTTCAATACAAAGACTGGGAAAAAGATCCTGGATGCCGAATTAGTGGCAGTATTTATCAACAGGGAGGAAAAACCTGTCCCCATTTACGAAGATTTTCGCAAAGCCTTCCTCTAACGATTTTTTTACAGTTGACACAACTGCAACTGTACATTATGCTGTACATATCATGAAATCAAAAACCTACACAGAGGCCAGGGAAAAGCTTGCGGAGATCATTGACCGCGTCTGTGAAGACCACGAACCCTACATCATCACCAAACGACGTGACAAAGCTGTTGTAGTGATGTCGCTGGAGGATTTTGATTCCCTGAAGGAAACCGCCTATCTTCTGAAAAGCCCGAAAAACGCCCGGCGGCTTTTGGAGTCCATCAAGGAACTGGAAGAGAGCCGAGGAGTCGAAAGAGATCTTGCAGAGTGAAAATCATCTTTTCTTCTCAGGGTTGGGCGGACTATCTCTACTGGCAGAAAACCGACCAGCACACTCTTAAAAGAATCAATGCCCTTATAAAAGACATCTGCCGAAATCCGCACAAAGGAAAAGGAAAAGGAAAACCCGAGCCCCTAAGGCATGCCCTCTCCGGATACTGGTCCCGGCGGATCAATGAGGAACACCGCCTCGTTTACAAGGTGGAAGACGATTCAATACTTATCGCACAGCTCCGATACCATTATTGATCCTGTAATCTAAATTCCGTGGATTTATTTTAAAAATAGAGTAGTTCCGGTCTTCATCTCTGAGAAGCGTATGTACTTTATAAGCAGCGACGAAGAAGGGAATATTTTTCTTGCCGCAAGAGAATACAATCTGCATTCATAGAGATGCATCATCCGCACTTAGAGTTCATCAGGCGGATATTTGGTTGAGTTAAGTCAGATTATTCTTTCTTTTTTTTCGAAGAGCAGCAGCATGTCTGGTAGAAAAGGCTCATAATCGCCAGAAGGGCTGCAGCCCCGACGGTGACCCATTTGGCCCATGTGGCAGGAAAGAAAAATATGGCCAAAACGATAATACCAACAGCAAGCAGAAAACGGCAGAAACACATTTTCATTGTTAATCTCCCTCTCATAGATTTATTTAAGTATATTGATAGACATACTAAGGTCAAGTCCAATTTTGATTAAAAGAAGATATAAGCAGGTTAAGGACGAAGGACTACATCTCAAGGACATCCCAGAATTTGTCAAATATAAGAAAATTACATCCACTTTGAGTTGATTGAACTTAGGAACTAAGGAAGGCTCATCCAGTTTGGGGATAAGAATTTGGTTTTTGGCGGTGCTGGCTGAGTGATCATCTTTTTTCAAAAACTATCTTTCCGTCAATAATTGTATACTCAACTTCTACTTTTAATATTTCTTCTTTCGGAATTTCGAGCATGTTTCTATCAAACACAGTGATGTCAGCAAGTTTTCCTTCTTCTAAAGAGCCGCGAAGATCGTCTTCAAAAGCCGCAAATGCGTTGTTGATTGTGTAAGCCTTGATAGCTTCTTCTACAGATATACACTGCTCTGGAAACCAGCCTTCTTCGGGAGTGCCTTTAAGAGTCTTCCGTGCCACGGCAGCATAAATTAGATATTTAGGATGCATATGGTAGAGAGCAACACTTGTTCCTGGCCAATCAGAACCGAAGCATAACTTTGCGCCATTATCCAAAAGAGACTTGAATGCATATGCGCCTTTGCATCGTTCATGGCCGATTCTTTCCTCCATCCATCTCATGTCATCAGAAAGATGATAAGGATTGACCTCTGCAATCACGTTTAATGCCTTAAATCTTTCAAAATCTTGAGGTCTGATTACCTGTGCATGGATAACCCGGAAACCCTTTAAATCTGTGCCGTCATTTTTGAGCCTTTCGTAAAGGTCCAGCATTTCTGCTACTCCTTTTGTCCCGATGGCATGGACATTGGGAGCAAAGCCGGCCTCCAGCCCGATTTTGATAAGGTTGTACATCTTTTCCATGTTGCGAACCTGATATTTGGGATCATCAGATGTGTGACGCCGCCAATGACCGTAGTTTCCAGGCTGGTCATTATAGGGCTTAAAAAAGAGGGCGCCGTGTGTTCCCATGATTCCGTCGATGTAGCCCTTTAATGCCCCGTAGCGCAGCCACAAGTTCTTTACTTTTAATTTTGGATGGAGCCCCATTGTGAAGTCTTTATCTCTAAGTTCAGCCGCACGAGAAAGATCAGGACGCAGCCAGACGCGACAGGTTAGTTCTCCGTTCTCCTGAAGTTCAATGAAACGCTCGGTCTGGGATGGGGTTTCAATATCATGGATTTCAACAATCCCCGACTCACGGAGGGCTTTAAGTGCAGCACGATTCTCATTCAGAATTCTTTTGTGGGACTTTGGCTTCTTTGTTTTTATAAGTTTATCAAATGCAGGCGAAGGACGGAATACGAGTCCGGTTGAGATGCCATTTCTTCCAATGATCATACCGTTCATTGCAATCCTGTCGAGACCAGCAGTTTTAAGAGCTGCTGTATTTGCCAACCACTCTCTTGAATCGTAGCGGCTTATAAAACACGGATTATCAGGAGTTATATCATCGATCATTGTTCGGTTCGGCCTCCATGGCCTTTTCCTCCCCTTTTTTTTCTGCCCGGTATCCCCGGGCGCCCACTGCTCGTAAGCGCCCCAAAGCCCTTCAGTAATCCACTCTCCTTTTTCAAGTAATTTTACCACCCGGCTGATTTCTTTCCTCAGTCCTTCCTCATCAGACACCATCATTAAATTAGCATCGTTTATCAGAGCACCGGCACGGTTGAAATGAACATGGCCGTCTATGATTCCAGGAGTTGCGAATTTCCCTTGTAGGTCGATAACTTGCGTAGCATCACCAATATATTTTTGTGTATCTTCGTCATTCTGGCAGACTGCAGTAATCTTATTCCCTGTGATAACCAAGGCTTTTGCTGTAGGATTCTCAGGATTAACGGTATATATAAAACCGTTCATAAGGACCAGGTCAGCAGGGGACACTTTTTGTTGCGAAGAGCAAAAAAAGTTTATTAAGGTTATAAAAGCCAATGTTGTACTTAAAATAAAAAATTTAAATTTTCCCATGGTTCCTCCAAAAAACAGGTGGTTCTGAGATATCAAACTATAGTTAATTATATCCTTGGGAATAATCAGTGTCAAAACAAGTGATAAATCCAGGAGATTATCCACTTTTATTTGTATGTCTCCTGTTAAAAATGATTTGCATGAGTATATATTCGGTGTAATAATCTTATTAAACAGAGAGCCGGCCCAGCATATGGAAATTTCACCTGACAGCTGATATAATGCGAATCAAGTCCATAATAACCGCCATTGTATTTATATTTGTCTGCTCATTACTGCCACTTCATGCCGATATCCCCAGGTTACATGTGGATGGGAATCTGATTAAAGATCCCTCTAGAAAAGTCATTGTCCTCAGGGGGATCTCACTGATTGATCTGGGCTTCCTTGAAGGGTGGCAGGGTGGTGCTATCAACATGATTGACAGGCTGACAGATAAGGGCGATACTCAAGGATCTTCTCCTGGCTGGTATCCCAAGGTTATTAGGATTCCGATTTGTCCCTATGATTCTGTAAGTGGATGGCCCTATCGGTGGAATCCGAGCAATGATGACTTCTACAATAAACTGCTCAGACCGGTTGTTGACTACTGCGCCACGAAGGATCTTTACGTTATCATCGATTGGCATTATGTTTCTGATACCTGGACCAAAATGAATCAGACATGTGAGTTTTGGCAATATATGGCGCCGAGATTTGCGGACGACTCCCATGTTCTCTTTGAGCTTTTCAATGAGCCCATCAATCGCATCGGTTCAGACACGGAAAATTGGCTCAGTGTTCGAGCTGATATGCAAATTTGGATTGACATTGTGCGGGCTTTTGCCCCCGATAATCTTATCCTTGTGGGTGGACCGAGTTGGTGTCAGGGTATCGGCCCGGCAGCTGATTATCCCTTGTCGGGAGATAATATTGTCATTGTATCCCACATTTATCCTGGTCATTGGCGTTCTCCGACCTGGTATAAGAACAATATTGCCACCTGTGCTGCGGCATATCCTGTAATAATGACTGAATGGGGGTTCAGTAAAAGTTACCATGCTGATCCTGGGAGTTTGCTTTACGGAACGATTACCGATTATGGTCAGCCACTGATGAACTTTATCGAAGGGCTTAAGATCGGAAATACAGCCTGGGTTGCTAGTCATGGTTGGGGCCCCCCTATGTTTTGGACGGATTGGACACTTCGCTGTGGTGAAGGTGAAATGGGCTGTTTTGTAAAAGACACACTTTATAAGAAAACAATTGAAAATCAAATAGTTATATCCGGAACAGTAAAAAATGATTTTGGAGAAGGGATCGATGGAGTGACGATAATATTTGCTGAAGGAGAGGGAACAACCACAACTGATACTGATGGTAATTACATCTTTTCGGTTAAATCAGGGTGGTCAGGAACAGCTACGCCCAAGAGAACTTACTACATATTTCAACCTTCAAAAAGAACTTATTCGAATGTTAAATCGGACCAGTTTAACCAAGACTTCACATGCTCAAGAATCATATATGCTCCCTTAAACTTTGCAGGTCAGTAAAGTCTATATTGTTTTTGGCTTTTTTTAAGGCTTTATTCCAGTATTGTCAAATATTGTGTATTATTTTTGATTTTGTGTGCTTTGACATCAGAATTTTCTTATGATAAGTATATTCATATAGTTCAGAGGGACAAAATAGGCAAAAAATGAAAAAGATGATTTTAAAGATCGTAATAGGAGGGAACAATGGATAAAAAAGTCTTTGTTTTGGGAGCGCTTCTGCTCTGCGCTTCACTCGCCTTTTCCGCTGATTCGTCACCTTTAATAACAATCACCGCACCTCCGAATGGGGCGACACTGAGCATGTGTACGACCTATACCATTCGCTGGACTCACTCTGCGTACTTCGTATCCGTTCCCCAGACCTGCACGGTTTTTTGTGGGAATCATATCATTTCTCCTCCTGTGCCGGTGACCCAGGATTCTTTTGTCTGGACAGTGGGGAAGAAACAGGACGGAACCAATCTTCAACCAGACCGAGATTACGAGATTACAATCGAGAGTCCTGATTATGACGCGCTGAACGGTCCTGTGATCCACATAGCCTCAGGCGATGTCATAACGATCACCGCACCCTCAACAGGTTCAACATTCCTCAGAGGCACCACTACCACCATTGCTTGGACTCACAGTGTGTACTTTAACTGCGTGCCGCAGGACTGCGATCTTTACTGCGGAATGGATGTCATTTCTCCTCTTGTGCCGGTGATGCAGAATTCTTGGGTTTGGACAGTAGGGAGGAAGCATGATGGGACCTATCTTTCCCCCGGAACATACGAGATTACACTCGAGAGTCCTGATTATGACGCACTGAACGGGCCAATGATCACCATTATTGCTCTAGAACTGAAAATCAGGCCCTACCCCAAAAAGGTCCAAATCATAAAGATTCCAGACTGTCCTATGTGTTATCGTTTGGACCCTCGTCAGTTTGAGCTGAAGATGGAAGGCTTTGATCTTGTCACCATCGAAGTCGTCAGAGGCCGCAGAGTTTTGGCTCGGTTTAGGTTTAGCAGATTTGCTCCCGGAAAATCTGTTCCGCCTCCGGCTAAAATAACTCTCACTAAAGAAGACCTCAGACTCATCAAACAGAAGAAACAAGCCTTTACGGTACTCGTCAAATCAGCTAAGGGCCAGGTCCTTCTCAAGCAGGCCGTTCAACTGGAGCCAAAAGGCCAAATTCGACGATTTATTAGATGATGAGGTTTAGGAAGAGAAGGTTCCAATTTTTTAGCAAGACAAACATACTTCATTACTCTTTTTCAAAGAGAACTTCAAATCTTTTTGTCATTTGAGATGAGAATAAAACTCTATTGGTTTGAGCTCGTCGAATTCTTTCTTGGTCAACAGAAAAACGAAATTCCTATCCTTATGACCTTGATGAATAAAGGATTGTAAAGAAAACTTAACAGACCCAAAAGATCTGGATTCCTGCAAGAGTTAATCCCACACTTGATTCGAGGCGGGAATGACATGGAAGAGATGCCTCCTTTTTTGACATCTGGGGCGGTTCTGTGTGAAAATACGGCCTCATTATTATAGAGGCGGCAGAGTGAAAAAAGCATTCATAAAAGGCACGATCCTGCAGTTTCTGGTGCTGTTCGGCCTGTGGCTTCTGCTAAGCGGAAAATATGATCTATTCCACATAACGATCGGTTTTTTTTCCGCCCTTCTTGTTACCCTCATCCATATCCGTATCAACAGACATCTGTATTACAGCCTGGAGATCGCGAAGGAACATACTCTCAACTATAGGCGCTTTTTGTTTTATGTCCCATGGCTGGTCTGGCAGATCGTACTGGCCAGCCTTCAGGTGGCCTATGTGGTCCTCCATCCGAAAACGCCCATCAATCCAAGCCTGGTACGGTTTAAAACCAAGCTGCCCAATGTTGCGGCCAAGGTGATCCTGGGAAACTCCATCACTTTGACGCCGGGAACATTGACCATACTCATTGAAGACGATGAGTTTCTGGTACATGCCCTGATGGATGTTTCTCATTCCAGCCTCGTTGATGGGACGCTGCCGAGACAGGTGGCCAAACTCTATCAACGCAGGCCTTCTACGGTCATCGACGATGTTCGGATTGAAAAGAGGATTAAGAGAAGATAATGCACGATATTTTAACGTATTTAGCGGTTGTTTTGACGATAATTATCTTTATTCCGCTTTACAGAGTACTGACCGGGCCCCGTATTATGGACCGTATGCTGGGGGCCGGAGCCATAGCCACCAAGACCATGGTCCTCATTCTGATCATCGGCTTCATTTTCGACAGGGAGGATATGTTTATCGATATCACTCTGGCTTATGCGGTTCTGAACTTTATTGGAGTTATTGCTGTCGCAAAATACATAAGTACCCGGGCAAGGAAACGGAAATGAATTTTTTTGACGTTTTAGCGGTGATATTGATCAGCGGCGGTGTGTTCTTTTTATTTATCGGCAGTATCGGATTGATCAGGCTGCCGGATTTTTTCTCCCGCTGCCATGCAACCGGAAAGGCTGATACACTGGGGGTTATGCTCGTCCTGGCCGGACTGATCGTCTATGAGGGGTTGACTTTAAACAGCGCTAAAATGTTGATCATCCTGGCTTTTGTTGCACTGACCAATCCTACAGCCACCCATGCCCTGGCACGTGCGGCATTTCTTTTTGGGGTCAAGCCGCGGTTTGTAGATAAACAAATAAAAAAGGCAGAGAAGTAAATGCACTGGGAATTGGAGATTACGTTATTTATTGTGTTGATCATTGCTGCTCTTATCTCACTCACAGTCCGTAATCTTTTGACCGCAGTGGTCACTCTGACCGTTTTCAGTTTTGCCTCGGCCCTGCTATATGTGATCATGGGGGCTGTGGATGTGGGATTCACCGAAGCAGTGGTCGGGGGTGGAATAACCGGAGTCTTTATGGTCATACTGATATTTAAAACATCTCGAAGGAGCTCGGATTGAAGCTTGTCAATTTTGGGATCATCATACTGTTCGGCCTCCTGCTGATCTATGCTTCTGCCGGACTCCCAAACAGGGGTGATGCTGATGCGGTTTTGAACCGGGAAAAAAGTCCGACCGGTTCACAGAATGCTGCGGCCTACTATATCCGCAAATCATATGAAGATGCCCATACGCCCAACATGGTGACAGCCATCCTTGCTGATTACAGGAGTTATGATACGTTGGGTGAAGAAACCGTTATCATGACAGCGGGGCTGGTCTGTTTTCTGCTTTTGAGGAAGAGACGAAAAGACAATGAAGATTAATGAGGACAACCCCATCACGACACTGGTCAGTTCAGTCGTGGCGCCCTTTATTATGCTGTTCGGGCTCTATATCGTCTTCCACGGTCATTACAGTCCCGGAGGCGGGTTTCAAGGAGGGACAATGCTGGCTGCCAGCATCATCATTATACGACTTGCGCTGGGGAGTGATATCGGTCAACTGCAGTTTCCCAGCCGGCTGGGAACTCCGCTTGGGTCTTTGGGTGTTTTGATCTATTTCAGTACAGGGCTGACCGCTATGTTTTTTGGGGGACGGTTCCTGGATTATTCTTTTCTTCCTGTAGCCCATACTCCATCGCATCAAAGGTCTCTGGGTATCCTGTTTGTTGAGATCGGTGTCGGCCTGGCTGTAATGGCCATCCTGGTTGCGATATATGATGATCTGCTTGGGGAGGAATCAGATGATTGATTTTATCACCGGCCATTATTCCTACTGGTTTATTGCCGCTCTACTGCTCATAGGTCTGTATGGGATGGTTATCAAAAAAAATCTTGTTAAAAAAGTGATTGGAATGTCGATCTTTCAGGTTTCTATCATCCTGTTTTTTGTTGCCAGCGCTTCCAAATGGAATGCCACTGTTCCTATCTTGGAAAAGGGGTCACACACGGTTGACATAGCTTCCTACATTAATCCTCTACCGCACACTCTGATGCTGACTGCCATTGTTGTCGGTGTTGCTACAAGCGGTGTGGCTTTTGCTCTGATCATCCGGATCTTTCGGAGCTACAGGACGCTGGAAGAAACGACTTTAATGAAAAATTTGAGTGATGATGCAGAATAACACGGTTGCCCTGACTCCTCTGATCTTCCTGCTCGCAGGGATTGTTATCCCCCTGGTCGCTATAAAGATCCGCAGGCTGGCCTATCCTGTAGCACTTTTGGCCTCATCGAGCGCTGCCGCCGTGTCTGTTTATAACCTCGCTGCTGTCCTGAGGGCGGGAACCATTACTTATTTTTTCGGTGGATGGGCTCCTCCCATCGGCATCGAATATGTGCTGGATCCTTTGTCCGCATTTATGATCACGGTAATCAACAGCATTGCTTTTATTGTCCTGATCCACTCCGGGAAGATCGTTGAAAAGGAGATTCCCAAACACAGGATCGTTCCCTATTATGCCCTTGTCATGCTGTTTCTGACCGGGTGCAATGGCATTGTGATGACCGGAGACCTGTTCAACCTGTATGTGTTTCTGGAGATAAGTTCATTATCCCTATATGGGATCATTGCGGTCGGCGAGAAAAAAGCTCCTATTGCTGCATTTCGCTATCTGATTATGGGAACGCTGGGAAGTGGTTTCTACCTCCTGGGAGTGGGATTCCTCTATATTTTCACGGGTTCTCTCAACATGGCGGATGTAGCGGGGATCCTGTCCGTTCTAGGAGCGCAGCCGGTTGTTATTGTCGCCCTTTCGCTGATGGTCCTGGGACTGGGGATCAAGATGGCGATCTTTCCCCTGCATAGTTGGCTGCCCGATGCTTATACATATGCGCCGTCCGCCTCGTCATCTATCATGGCGCCTATTGGGGTAAAGATCGGAGCTTACGGGATATTACGGGTCCTGTTTTTTGTGTTCGGTCTCAAATTTGTCACGCAGGTATTTCCTATAACCCAGGTCATAGCCTGGTTGTCAGCAGCAGCCATTATTTATGGTTCTATAATGGCCATGGCACAGGATGAGATGAAAAGGATGCTGGCTTACAGCAGTATTTCACAGATCGGCTATATCGGATTGGGAATCGGTCTGGCCAATCCCTTCGGGATCATCGGAGCAGTGCTCCATGTCTTGAATCATGGATTGATGAAGGCATGCCTGTTTCTGGTCGCCGGGAACTTCCGGACCAAACTGGGGCATTCAAAGATCAGTGAGTTTGATGATACGCTGAGGAAAAAAATGCCCTGGACCACAGCGGCTTTTGTGGTTGGGGCTCTTGCTATGATAGGTATTCCGCCCACAGTGGGTTTTTTCAGCAAATGGTATCTTGCCCTTGGAACTATCCAGAACAAGAGCTGGCATTTTCTGGCTGTTATTCTTGTGAGCAGTCTGCTCAATGCCGTTTACTTTTTCCGGATCATTGAAAAGATCTTCTTTAAGCCGCTTGCAGAGAGAAAAAAAGCACAGGAGAGTTCTCCTCCCGGGAGAATGGAGGTCGCTTTATCCATGCTTGTGCCTACGCTGGTATTCGCCGCGGCCATTTTGGCATTCGGTCTTTTAAACGCGATTTTAGTCAAAGGGATTTTGTATAAGGTACTTCCGCCGGGATTGTTGTGAGGATGTAGACATGCAGGAAATTTACAGCTCTACTGTTCCCTTTCTTGCGGTTCTGGTGTCCCTGGCCGCTGTTCCTTTGATCATTCTGAGCTCCAGGAAACCAAACCTCAGGGAATTCTGGTCAATTGCAGCCAGTGTCGCAAAATTCGGATTTGTACTTTCTCTGCTTCCGGGAGCCCTGCAGGGCCGGGTGGCGTCCATTCGACTTTTTGAGATCGTGCCAAATGTGCAGCTTGCGCTGAAGGCGGATGCCTTTGGTGTGTTCTTTGCGCTCATTGCTTCCGGCCTCTGGATCTTTACTTCCTTTTACTCCATAGGGTATGTTCGGGGTCTGGATGAGCATAAGCAGACCCGGTATTTTTCCTATTTTGCAGTCTGCCTCTCTGCCACCATAGGCATTGCATTTTCCGCTAATCTGGTCACATTTATCCTCTTTTATGAGATTTTGACTATCGCCACATATCCTCTGGTTATCCACAAGGAAACCAAGGTGGCGATTCATGCCGGCCGAAAATACCTGGCCTACACATTGACTGCAGGCGTGTTCCTTATTGCGGCAGCAGCCTGGACATTCCAGTTGAATGGGAATCTGGATTTTGTTTCGGGAGGCCTGTTCAAGGGCCACACACTTACAGCCGGGACAATAGTCCCGCTCTTTTTCCTTTTTTTGATTGGTGTTGGTGTAAAGGCCTCTATTATGCCTTTGCATAGTTGGCTGCCGACGGCCATGGCAGCGCCCACTCCGGTCAGCGCGCTGTTGCATGCTGTAGCGGTCGTCAAGTCCGGCGTGTTCGGAGTGGTCCGGGTGGTCGCTTTTGTGTTTGGTCCGGTTCTGATGAGACAGTTCGGGCTGAATATCATTCTAATGGTTTTTGCAGGTTTCACAATTCTTGTGGGTTCACTTTTAGCCCTCAAGCAGGACAATCTGAAAAGACGGCTGGCCTATTCCACTATTGCCCATCTATCTTATATTGTCCTGGGTGCAGGGCTTGTGGGGTCTACAGCTTTGATCGGAGGTATGCTCCATATTGCTTTTCATGCCACTATGAAAATAACACTGTGCTTCTGCGCCGGCGCAATCTATGTCAATTTACACAAGGAAAACATCAGCGAGCTCAATGGTATAGGGAAGGTTATGCCCTGGACCATGGGAGCTTTTGCCGTGGGGTCGATCGGACTGGCGGGTATTCCGCCTGTGAACGGTTTTATAAGCAAATGGTATCTGGGCGCGGGCGCAATTGAATCCGGGTATGTGATCTTTCTTGTCGTTCTGGTCTTGAGCGGAATTTTGAACGCAGCTTATTTTTTCCCCATTGTTCATAGGGCTTTTTTCCGCAGGGGACAGGGATTAAAAGATCACCACGAAGCCTCTCCCTTTTTGGTTGTCCCGCTGGTATTAACAGCCGTCCTTTCCGTGGCATTCGGGATCTATCCGGACCTGTTCTTTAAATTTTTTAAGCTGACAGCCCGGGCGGCGGCCGGCATTTTTGGAGGGATTTTGTGATGAAGAAGTGGGGGATTATTGCCCTTGCTGTTTTGACGATATTGTCGCTGGCAGCAGGATTTTTTTCTTCAGGAGAGCACGGCCACGGTCATTGGTGGAATAATGTGCCTGGGTTTTTTATATTATTCGGATTAGCGGGGTGCATCCTGCTCATTCTCTTTTCTAAAAAAATCGGGAAACTGTTTTTGTTAAAAGACGAAGATTATTACGATGATAAATGATGTTGTGATCCCTCCGGCCCTTGTGATGCTTGCCGGGGCGTTTCTGCTCCCATTCCTGGGCAAGAAGATCCGGTCCGCTGCTTTTATGTTTATAACACTGGGGACCCTTCTCCTTGTCTGGACCATGCCCGAGGGAAGCACTCTGACCGCTCAGGTCATGAATTATAACCTGGTCCTGGTAAAAACCGATGCTTTAAGCCGCATATTCGGCATTATCTTTGCCTTTATCGCTTTTGCCGGGAGTATCTATTCCTATCATATCAAAGAGACGGGGCAGCATTGTGCTGCTCTTGTTTATGCCGGGGGAGCTCTCGGAGTGACCTTTGCGGGAGACTTATTTACGCTTTTTATGTTCTGGGAACTCATGGCTGCCTCGTCGGTCTATCTGATATGGGCGCGGAGGAATAAAGCCGCCCGTAAAGCCGGATTACGGTATATTATTTATCATGTGCTCGGGGGCGGGATTCTGTTTATGGGGATCCTGCTGCATTTTTCAGAGACAGGAAGCCTTGCCGTCACCAGGTTGACCGAGGGCGGAGGAATATCGTCCTGGCTGATACTCCTGGGCGTAGCGATAAATGCCGCAATTCCCCCGCTGCATACATGGCTGTCCGATGCTTACCCAAAGGCGACTATCACCGGAGCGGTCTTTCTCAGTGCTTTCACGACCAAGACGGCCGTATATGTGCTGATACGGATCTTTCCAGGCTGGGAAGTTCTTCTTATTCTGGGAGCGATCATGACCGTCTACGGCGTTGTTTTTGCGATCCTGGCCAATGACATCCGCGGTATTCTTGCCTACCATATCATAAGCCAGGTGGGTTACATGGTAGCTGGTGTCGGGATCGGTACAGAGATGGCGCTTAACGGTTCTGCTGCCCATGCCTTCAGCCATATCCTCTATAAGGCGCTGCTCTTCATGGGGGCGGGGACGGTTCTATTTTCCACAGGTAAAAGTAAACTGACCGAACTGGGGGGACTCCACAAAAGTATGCGCCCGGCGCTGATATTCTACATGGTAGCCGCCTTTTCCATCTCCGGTTTTCCTCTTTTTAATGGATTTATCAGCAAGTCCATGATCGTTTCCGCTGCCGGTGAAGCCCATTATCAGCTAGCCATGTTTCTTATGTTGCTGGCGTCGGTGGGAACATTTCTGAGTGTCGGGCTTAAGCTGCCCTATTTTACATGGTTTGCCGGCGGCCAAAAGCTGAAGCCCAAAAAGCTTCCTAAAAATATGCTGGCTGCCATGGGGCTTGTTGCCTTTTTCTGCATTCTTCATGGGATCAGACCCTCTCTCCTTTATCAGCTTCTGCCTTTCCACGTCCATTTTATTCCATATTCCGTGCCTCATCTTGTAGAGACAGTCCAAATCCTGGCTTTTACTTTTATAGGGTTCTGGTTGTATCGAAAGAAGCTCAGCCCTCATGCAGATATTGCCCTGGATCTCGACTGGTTTTACCGCCGTCCGGCCAAATCGCTGCGAGAGATCTTTGTAGATGGCACGGCTTCATTATTTGACAAGACTACAGACTGGACCATGGCTCTGGTCGGTAAAAGTATCGAGTTTGCAAGAAATCCGGTCTTGCCCTTTGCGCCGGACGAAAAAGATCGATCCTATTCCCCGGACCGCTCCCGCCCCAGAATGCAAACCGTTATTTCCATCCTGCTTCTGGTTTTTATCCTTATTGTTCTTCTCGGCATCCTTGCATTGGGATAAGCTCTTATTGACAATTCTAAGACCAATCTCTATTGTAATTGAAAACTTTTTAGAGTGAATATGACGGAAAACAAATCTCCAATGAAAGATAAAAAACCGGCTGTGGAACTGGCCCGCGACATGGGGTTGATGCACGTAACCATGATCGGAGTGGGCGCCATGATCGGTGCAGGGATATTTGTTCTGACTGGTATGGCTGCCGGTATTGCAGGCCCGGCGCTTCTTCTTGTTTTTCTGTTTAATGGGATTGTTACAGGCTTAACAGCCATGGCTTATGCTGAACTGGGCTCCTGTTTCCCAGAGGCAGGCGGCGGTTATCTTTGGGTTAAAGAAGCTCTCCCCCAGCCGAACGGTTTTTTATCAGGTTGGATCAGCTGGTTTGCCCACGCAGTGGCATGCAGCCTGTATGCGGTGGCTTTTGGCGCTTTTGCTGTTGACCTTTTCTATAATGCGGGTCTGGATCTGTCCGGTCTGCTTCCTAAGGTGGCCGGTGTTGCGTCCCATGAAGTGGCCGCCAAACTGATCGCGGTTATCATTGTTCTGCTCTTTGTCTATATAAACTTCCGTGGAGCTAAAGAAGCTGGTCAAGCCGAGACCTTTGTTACTATCATCAAGATCGTGATCATAGCCCTTTTTGTCGGGTTCGGTGCTTATGCAATGTTCGCAGGAAAAACGCCTGAGCCATGGCAGGGAAATTTTTCCGGTTTTTTCCAGAAGGGGGCGATCGGAATCATCATGGCCATGGGTTTGACCTTCATTGCCTTTGAGGGGTACGAGATCATCGCCCAGTGCGGCGAGGAGGTCAAGGATCCCAAACGCAATATCCCCCGTTCAATATTTCTGTCCCTTCTGATCGTCGTCCCTATTTATATCCTGGTCGCCTTTGTGGCGCTGGGCGCGGTGTCACCTGAAGGGGGGCTTCCGACCTGGATGTACCTGGGCCAGAAGGGCGAACTGGCTATGATCGAAGCAGCCGAGCACTTCATGATGGGTAAGATAGGCCGGATCATCTTTTTGATCGGAGGCCTGTTTTCTACGATGTCCGCCCTGAACGCAACAATATATTCCTCCTCCCGTGTCAGTTTTGCCATGGGCCGGGATCACAATCTGCCTGGTATTTTTTCCAGGATCCATGCAAAAACACGAACACCTCATGTAGCAATATTTTTATCAGGCGCGCTCATCATATTTATGGCTGTTGCCCTTCCCATCGAAGACATCGCCAGCGCAGCAGATGCCATGTTTCTGCTGCTCTTTGTCTTTGTTAACCTCGCCGTTATCAACCTGAGAAAAAACCGTCCGGATCTAGACAGGGGATTCAAAGTTCCCCTGTTTCCCTATATCCCGGTCGCAGCCGTGGTGTTGAATCTGAGTCTGGCTGTGTTTCTATTCTTCTACAGGCCCATCGGTGTGTTTGTATGTCTCGGATACATACTGCTCGGCATTGGGATCTATTATTATTATTCTAAAAAGAAGGAGTTTACAGCCAAGGCTGAGCCGGTCATTCATGCCGAACATCCACTGAAGCAAGAGGAACCACGTTCTTTCCGCATTCTTGTTCCCATTGCCAATCAGAAAACAGTTGAGCAGTTAATGAATTTTGCGACCAGGATCGCCAAGTCCAAATCTGCTGACATTACTGTTATGAATATCATACAGATCCCGGCACAGCTTCCTCCCAGTGAGGGGAGAAAGTATCTCGGCCAGGCGCGGGAATTGCTGTTTACAGGAATAAAGGTTGCGGAAGAGCAGGAGATACCGGTCTATTCTCTTGTGAAGGTTTCCCGCAAAATACCCAAAGCTATTATCGAAACATGTGAAGAAAGGAAGATAAACCTTGTGGTTCTCGGTTGGGAGGGAGATATCCCTGCGCGGAACAGAGTATTTGGAACGATCATGGATGAAGTCATTCTTAACACCACATGCGATATTGCCATGGTCTGTAAACCTCCTTCTTACGAAGCAGCTATTGAAAGGATCTTGATCCCTGTCAGCAACATCAATTATGCACTCTTGTCCCTGAAGATCGCAGAGGCGTTGACTTCAGAGAATAAAACTCCGATAACTCTGTTCCATGCTGCCAACAGCGATGATACAGAAGCCATTAAACAAAAATTCCTGGAAAACCTTCAAAAGAAAAAGGATGAGATCGATCCATCAAGGTATGAAGTTATCATTAAAAATTCCCAATGGGTTGCTGAATCCATTATGGCTGAAGCACAACAGTATGATCTTATCATTATGGGGGCCCCGGAAGAGGGTCTTGTGCGGAGGGCTCTCTTCGGCGATCTGCCTGCCTATGTTGCGCAGGAATTGGATACGCCTTTGATCCTGACGAAAAAATATACGGGGCATGTTAAATCCTGGTTTCAAAAATTCTTTGGGACTCGAAAGACCATGCTGGATTGAGCCTGGCTAATTTTTGATATATTCGATGGTCCAGTTTATGGAACCGTTGTTATCGGCTTGCAGAACGATCTTTTGCATCATGCCGGTTTTTTCGATCTTTTTGACTTTTGCGCCGGTGCATCGAACGTTTTTAAACTTATATCCCGGCGGCTCTGACACATAGAGGACATAGGGATCGTTTTTAATGACCCTGCTCTTTCCAGAGAGAATAAGATCTTCCCACCGGACATCATCCAATTCAAAGCCTCCACATGTGATGTGCCGGTTTGTGGCAATTATTTGAGGATGATCCAGCCGTTCACGGATGCAAAAAAGCTGGCAGTTGAAAAGAGGGTCGATCTTTCCTGACGCAAATTCACCTGAATAACTGCCCATCAACATTTTGGACCAGAATTCAAATACATAATATTCTTTGGAAGGATCCAATCCCAATTCATAAAACGGGATATTTTTATCCTCTCCGCCAGTACGTCCAAGGAGAACCCAGTTCTCAAAAGACCTGTTGATCTCCAGGAGAAACAGATGGACAGTGGGAGTCCGGCCGGCATCAAAGAGCCTTGGACCGGACCCCGTGACTTCGGTATCAACGAGATGAAGGTTCTGTGAACGGCTTGGGTCCACATCATAGATCTGTCCTGGTTGTGTGAACAGCACAGGAGCCGCTCTTTTAGCCGGATCAACGATATTTGTCCGGTAGACTTCAGGCTTGTCTGTCAGAAGGAATAAAGATCCAGTGAGTGAAGTGGCCATGGTCGATCGGTATGCTTCCTCCGGTGAAAGTTCGATGTGGTCCGGGTCGTTCAACCAGACAACATTGTTGAAGGAATTGTACTGGGAGAGTCCGGCAAAGGAATACCCATCAGTGCCGATGCGGCAGCCGTCGATGATACCGATCAGTTCAGGCCTGATCCCCCAGCAGCCCATCATGAAGGACTCTTTTCCGATCTCTTCGCGGACTGCCTTGACCAGGTTTCGGAAAGCTTCGACCCTGTCTTTTTGCTTTTCCCGGAAGTGATCGGGATAACTGTTGTATCCTTCATAGCGCAGATGCCTTAAAGCGTCCACTTTAAAATAATCCCACGCCATGTCTTTCAGCCCGCGGTAAATGGGACGCACCAGCCTGTTGATGGCTTCGGGATTTGAGCCGTCTATAGAGATATCGACCCAGTTTCCTTGCGCCGGATGTCCCTTTTTATCCAGGACAAAAAGGTCTTTGTTTTTTTCGGCGAAGCCCATCTGGTTAAAAGCGACATTGGTCCAGATCCCCGGTATTAATCCTTTTTTCTTGATGTATTTTGCAAGGTGTTTTAATCCGTTCGGAAATTTCATATTGGGCTTAAGCCAAAGCTCGGGAAGGCCCTGGCCGCGCTGATAACCGTCGTCGATCTGGAGGTAGTCATAACCGTATGGGAGAAGAACCTCAGACAGCACATCAGCTGTTTCCTTAATATTTTCCTCGGTGATATTACTGAAATAAGCGAACCAGGAACACCAGCCCACAATGGGCTTTGGCCAGATCCTGTAGGTCCAGGGCTCAAAATATTTCAAACCCCGGTGTTTTTGATAATACCGCGGCCGAAATCGAATGATGATCTCACTGCCTGTTATTTTAACAGCGTATGTCCGGCCGCTGGCCGAGTCTGATATGGGTGTGATCCTGACGGATGGATTGTGGTCGACGGAAAGGACCCAGTCCCGGGCCCTGTCATAAACGGCTCTATTAAGACGGCTGTGACTCGGACCGGATGAGTGGCGGACGACAGTCAGACCATGGTCTCTTCGATCCACCTCACAAGGGAAGGATTCTTGTCCGCTAAATATTTTGCCCTGAATCTCGATGCTGTCCTGCGGGCGCAGGGTTGTGAAGGTCAGAAGTTGAGTGATAAGGCCCTCTTTTTTAGCGATCACTCTGTTGATCTTGTAATTTTTTCCGGAGGCGAAAATTTGGCCCTGTAAGATAGGCGTGGATTCATATACCAAAGAAATCGAGGTTCCATTGATAGAGATCTCAGCCGGTTTATTAGGGGGTGCAGTTGATGCAGCGGCAGTAGCTTGTGAAAAAACGAACAGGATAAAAGATATTGCAAAAAGCCTTATAAATTTTGAGATATTCATGGATTAATAATACTTTATGAACTGATGTATTTCAAAAGGAAATTCTTATCCTCTTCCACGGCTTTATTTATTTCACCAAAATACATTATAATAATTTCGCTATGATAAAGGATTGCCTAAATCGCTTGATTTTAGCGATATAGAGACCCTGGGATTGCAGCTTGTGAACGATCTGGTTTCCCAGAAACTGAATGGTCAGACTGTCTGGTGAAAAACTCTATGAATATTTTTTCGTATAGAACTGTAGTTAGATTGTGATTATGTAAGACCGAGATAGGAACAGCATTATTTTCCCTCTGTCTTTTCTGAAAAAGCAGGAAACCGGCAGAGGATATAATAGAAGGAGAAAAAAAGTGAACAAGAAAAAAATATCTTTGATCCTGTTATCTCTAGCGTTGATTTTTGGACTGGCGGGGGCGGCGAGCGCCCAGAAGGTTAAAACCGTTAACGGTGTTGAGATCATCAGTAATCCTAAAAATCCCAAAGCCCCTAAAGATGTTCCCTCCAAACTTGTATTGAAAGAAGACTTTACAGTCGGGGACAGCGAGAACCTGGATGAGATGATATCCGAAGTGTCCTTTCTCACTGTTGATGATCATGACAATCTCTTTGCAGTGGACATCAAGGAAATGAATGTCAAGGTGTATGATTCCAGCGGGGAATATGTCCGTACGATCGGTAAAAAAGGACAAGGTCCTGGTGAACTTAATATTCCTGCCGGGATCCTCATCACGCCTGATAACCAGCTTTTAATCCTGGATATAATCAACAGGAGAATGTCTTATTTCACTCTTGAGGGCGAATTCACAAAAAATGTTTCGATCGCTGACAAAACATCGCTTGCTAATCCTGCCATGGACGATAAAGGAAACATGGCTGCCATGGAACTAGTCCTTGAGGGAAAGCAGATGTTCTGGTACATCAGAAAATATGACAAAGACCTCAAGCCGTTGTTCGACCTCAATAAAGTGGAATTTAAAATCCCGGTTGCGGGAAAAAAGATGAATCCATTTGATTTTATCCAGTTAAATGTTTTTGACAGCAAAGGCAATCTTTATTTTGGCGATGGCAAGGACTATGTCATAAAGATCTTTGATCCGGAAGGAAAGCATTTCAGGACTATAGAAAAAAAGTATGATTCGACAAAGATCACAAAAGAGGATATTCAACAAATGCTGGAATCGATACCCAATGTTACAGGTGTCAACTTGAAAGACATACTGGAATTCCCCAAGTATTATCCCGCGTATGAGAGCTTCACAATTGATGAGGAGGAACGGCTGTTTGTCCGAAGCTACAAGAAAGGAAAAGAGAAAGACGTCTTTTTCCTTGATATATTCAGTACGGATGGAAAATACTTCAGCACTCTTGCAACAAAAGCCAACCCCCGTGTCTGGAAAAACGGAAAGATGTATTCTGTCGAAGAGAACGACGACGGTATTAAGGTTATCAAGCGTTACAGCGTATCCTGGAAGAATTGAAAAAACGTTTTCACTCAATATAAAAGGAAAAAACCTATGAAGCGTGTGACTATTCTATTTAGTTTTTTTGTTATTGTAATTTTCACTTTAATACCTGCTTCCTATGCTCTTACAGGTGAACTGGCGGTTAAATCACCTCCCCCCCGCACAGAAGGAGAAGGGCCCTTTACCAGACTTATTCTTCATGGAGCCACCATTATTGACGGAACGGGCGCAGTGCCCATGGGGCCCGCGCAGATTGGAATCGAGAACAACCTGATCAAGTTTATCCGCCAGGTAGGAACGCCCGGTCTTCCTATCCCGGATCCTCCCAAGGAAAAAGCCGGGCAGAAAGTTCTGGACATGAGAGGTATGTACATTCTCCCCGGTTTTGTGGATATGCATGAGCATATCGGATCGACCAAAGGGATTCCTGCCGAATATGTGTATAAACTCTGGTTAGGACATGGCATTACAACCATTCGTGAGGTCGGAACCAGAAACGGCCTCAAATGGCTGATCGACCAGAAAAAAAAGAGCAGCGCCAATGAGATCACAGCTCCCCGGATCTACCCCTATCATATTGTATGGGCTCAGACACCAGAGCAGGCACGGATGCAGATCCGAAAAAATGCAGCCGCCGGTGTAGATGGAGTCAAGATCTTTGGCCTTACACCTAAGGTATATGAAGCTGTCATGGATGAGGCCAAAAAACATGGCCTGCGGATCGCCTGTCACCTTGCCCAAAATGCTGTGGGAAGGACCAATACATTGGACCTCGCGCGCCTTGGCCTGACGACCATGGAACACTGGTACGGCCTCCCTGAATCTTTTCTCGATCACAGTACGATCCAGGACTGGCCGCTGGATGCGATATACCAGAATGAACAGGACCGTTTCGGCCAGGCCGGCCGTTTGTGGTCTCAAGCAGCGCCTCCCTACAGCGAAAAGTGGAATAAGGTAATGGACGAGTTGATAGCGCTCGATTTCACTCTGGTTCCGACCCTGACAATCTATGAAGCCAGCCGGGACCTTATGCGGGCGCGCCGGGCGGAATGGCATGAGGAATACACACTTCCTGTGCTCTGGAGGCACTACGAGCCGAGCCGGACATCTCATGGAGCATACTGGTATTATTGGACGACCGAGGATGAAGTCGCCTGGCGGAATAACTATAAGATTTGGATGACATTTCTCAATGAATACAAGAACCGCGGAGGCCGCGTTACTCTGGGTGCTGACAGCGGATTCATCTACAACCTCTGGGGTTATGGGTTTATACGCGAGTTCGAACTGTTGCGTGAGGCAGGCTTTCACCCGCTTGAGATCGTTCGCGCGGCAACGCTCTGGGGGGCCGAAGCGCTCGGGATAGAGGATGAGCTTGGAACGATCGAAGCCGGCAAACTGGCTGACCTGGTCGTTGTGGAAGAGAATCCTCTTAAAAACTTCAAAGTCCTTTACGGAACAGGAGCCATTAAACTCAATGAAAAAAATGAGGCTGTTCGTGTTGGAGGAATTAAATACACCATCAAGGATGGGATTATCTATGATGCAAAACAGCTTCTGGCGGATGTAAGAGCAATGGTCCGTGAGGCAAAGGAAAAAGAAAATTTCGAGATCATACAGCCCGGGATAAAGAAATAACGATCAACCTTTCCGGCTGTCATTGACAGCATTAAATACAGCCAGAATGTTTTCTGTCGGGATGTTTGCCTGGATATTGTGGATGGCATTAAAAACGAACCCGCTGCCTTCGGAAAAGATGTCGATCCGTTCACGCACTTCTTGATAGACATCCTCAGGGCTGCCGAAAGGAAGCGTTTTTTGTGTGTCCACTCCGCCGCCCCAAAAAACAATGTCTTTTCCAAATTCCTTTTTTAACTGACCGGGTTCCATCCCCGAAGCAGAGCACTGGACAGGATTGAGAATGTCGAATCCCGCATCAATGAAATCCGGGATCAGTTCAGAGACAGCGCCGCAGGAATGGCAGAAGATTTTCCATGAGGTCAGTTCATGAATCTTGTCATTGACAGCTTTTTGAAAAGGGAAAAACATTTCCTTGTATGTTTTTCTGGAAATGATCAATCCTTGTTGGGCGCCGAAATCCGTTCCAGTGACAAAAAGCACATCGATTCTATCCCCTATAACACCAGCAGCAAGTTCGGCATTCTTCAGTACGATCTCACACTGCCGTTCGAAGATCTTCAGAATGTGGTCCTTCCGAAAGGCCAGTGACAGGTACCACTCTTCCACGTCCCTGATCCCTTTTGGATTTTTCATCCAGGGTGCGGGAACAAGCGCAATATCGCCAAACGCCAGTCCACCCAGGGTGAGGAAGATGCCGGAATCGGTATTTTTATAAGCATTTTCGGTCTGCTGTTCAAAATAGGCCAGGTCTTCTTTCCCGATGATACTGAATTCCTCGAGATTGTCTTCCGGATCCAGGCTCTGCTCATTGAGGGGCGGCTGACGGTTGAGGGAGTCGAAAAAATGTCCGGATTTCGGCATCACAGCGCACGGTGGGACAGATGTATCGCCTTCGGGATAAATAAACATGTTTCCCTGCTCGTCCCGGGTTGTGTTGAATTTTTCAGGAACCAGCACAGGTGTGCCGTCACTCAGGGAAAAAGGCTTCCACCCCTTGTTGGGAAAACCGAACATGTTGTTTGGAGGGCTGATGCCGATGACATCGATTCCCAGGGCCTGTCTCAATTCAACGTCGATTTCCCCCAGCATCTGGTATGGTTCGATGATCTTAACGCGGTAGTCGCCCGGCCCAAGGACCGCCTGTCGGATGCGGTGTACAGCGGAAGCGGCCAAGCCAGTCACGGCACAGGCTCCAAAATCCACACAAAGTTGGTCAACCGGTTTGTGATTAATAGCTGCTTGAAGTCGCTCTCTGGAAGTCATATCGGCAATCACGATATCAATTTGACTTTATTTGTTCAAGTAAGGTCTCCAATTTTTTCCTCCTGAACTTTATTATGTGAATGAAACACATTATAATCATATTATGAAAAGGAAGCTGGAAGTCTTATTTCTGGTCGTTTTAATTGGCGTGGCGCTGGCTTCGCTGGTGCTGACAACCGGCCCGGGAAAACGGACAGAATTATCCATTTATCAGACACATTCCCCGGGTTCTGTTCTAGAGAAGAAAGAGACGACTGTGCGCAATGTGACAAATGACACTGTTGCCTACACAATAAAATGGGCCGATGGATCAGAAAAAATGCAGGAAAGAAGCCTTAAGGTAGGGGAGATCGATCGAATCGTGACATCAAGGCCCCTGGAAATCATATTCACGCGGGCCGCCCGGTCAGAATCATTTGAATTGACAGCCGGAAGTCCCTATTCTTTTCGCTATGATGAAAACGATCTGCTTCAGATATATGATGGATCCCATGGAAGGGATGATGCTGTTGATCTGGCCCCCTATGTGACAACGCCAATGAATGTGGTCGAGAAGATGCTGGAGATGGCAGAAGTGGATAAAGAAGATGTCATCTTTGACATCGGATGCGGAGACGGCAGGATCGTGATAACGGCTGCCAGGAATTTCGGGGCAAAAGGGATTGGCATTGATATTGATCCTCAGAGGATCGAAGAGTCAAGAGCCGGAGCCCAGGAGGCTGGAGTCAGCCACCTGGTTGAATTCCGGTTGGGGGATGCCACCAAGATGGACCTGACCACAGCGACCGTTGTAACCATGTATCTGCTTCCTGAGTCGAATGCTTTGCTGATCCCGCAACTGGAAAAACTCAGACCTGGAGCTTATATCGTTTCTCACAATTACTCCATTCCCGGATGGGAGCATAAGGAGATCGAATCCGAAGATATCGCAGATATAACCGGCAAAAATCACAGCATCTTTCTCTACCGCAAATAATTTTTGGAAGGCTGGATTATTCTTGGATTTTATGAATCATTCAGCTTAGATGAGATATTGTATTCTTTGGGTGGTTTTACTCCTAGAAGATGCTGCACAAAATAATCCCAGCGTTTCCGGATAAAGTAGGGGTGGTCTCCCATCCCGTGTTTTTTATTGGGGATGATGATGAGGTTAAAATCCTTGTTGGCCTTGATCAGTTCGGCAGTGAAACGAAGCGTACTTGCCGGGTTGACGTTATTATCCATGTCTCCGTGTACGAGCAGAAGTTTTCCCTCCAGGTTTTTTGCTAAGCTGAGATTGGACTGCTCCTCATAATGTTTCCCGACAGGAAAACCCATCCAGAGTTCAGGCCACCAGACTTTTGCCATGCGGTGGTCGTGGTTTCCGGCTGACGATACTGCGACCTTGTAGAACTCCGGGTGCATGAGGAGGGCGTGAGCCGCATCATAGCCCCCTGCTGAGTGGCCGTATATACCAACCTTAGACAGATCCATATCAGAGTAGCGTTCAGCCAGTTGTTTAATGGATGTGATGTGATCTTCTGCTCCTATATCTCCGAGATTTTTATAGGAGAAATTGTGGAATTCCTTTGATCTCATAGCAGTGCCCAGTCCGTCGATGGTGATGACGATAAACCCCAGTTCTGCGATGGATTGGTCGGAGTTGCGGTATCCTCTATAAAAGGATTTGGGCGTTCTGACGGCTTGAGGCCCGGAATAGGTTGCGTCCAAAACCGGATATTTTTTTGTGGGGTCAAAATTTGAGGGACGGAAAATCACACCATATATATCTGTTTGTCCGTCCCTGGCTTTGACCTTGAACGGCTCAGGAAAGTTCCATCCTGTTTGGATGAGGTTTTTGATGTCGGCCTCATGGATAAGCTGGATGATATTTCCGGTTGCGCTTTCTCTCAGAACGGACTTAGTGGGGAGGTCGACTCTGGAATAATTATCCAGAAGGACTTTACCGTCTGGTGAAAATGATACCGCATGTTCTGCGTTCTCAGGGGTCAGGAGAGTCAGGTCGGATCCGTCAAATCCCACTCTGTAAATGTGGCGGAAGTAAGGGTCCCGGCCTTCTTCGCGGCCGCAGGCTGTGAAGTAAATGACCTGTTCCTGCTCGTCTACACGATCAATAGAACGGACTACAAAATCTCCACGCGTTATCCGGGTTTTGATCTCGCCTGTACGGCCGTCAAACAGGTATATGTGGTTCCATCCGTCCCTTTCCGAAGTCCATAGTATCTCTGCTCCGTCATCGACCAGATGCATATCCACCATACCCGTGTCCACATTGGTTGTGGATGTCTCTGTCAGGATGATCCGGGTTTGTCCGGTGTCTGCATCGATCTCCATCAGATCAGCTCTCTGGTATCCTCTGTGCCAGTAGGTTTGATACAGGCGTTTGCAGTCCTTAGACCATTGGGGAAGGCCGGAGCCGAGAAAGGAGGGATAAGGTTCGATGTCGACAGGCTGCTGTTTTTTTTGTTCTACATCAAAAAGGACATATTCGACCATGGTCAGGTCGGTCTCGCCGGGAAGGGCGCGTTCGTAGGAATAAACCTCAGCCCTGTATCCTTTCTGGGGTTTGGACTCGTAAAGATACAGTTTCTTGGCTTTCCGCCGGTCAAGTCTTTGAGTCACGATCTTTTTGCTGTCCGGAGACCAGCGGATGTGGATCTGTGGTTTTTCTTTTACATTTTTTTCAGGATTGGATTCGTTGAACAGTTTGTACCACGAGAGAGTAGTGGCGTAATCATATTTATCCATACCGTCCTGGCTGAGCTGGAATTCTTCATCCGTTTCAGTGGAGCGGATATAAAGATTAAAATCCTTCACGAACGCAATCCATTTTTCATCAGGAGATCGGGATTCGTTGGGATCGATCGGCTTGTCAGGTTCGACCTTTTCGCAGATGTATGTTTCAAGATTGCATTTCCAGTCGTTTTTTCCCACCTTGAATCTGATGGATTTTTCATCCTCGATCAATTTAAGTGTGTTGAATGGGAGTGACTCAGCTTTGACCTCGGTTCCCGACGCTTTGGCCAGCGCCTGAGCCAGACGGCTGTGATCAAAAAGAGGTAGGATGGTCTCTTTCTCCGGATCGACCATCATGAATTCTTTTTCCCACCGGGTCTGGTTCATGTACCAGAAACGCGATCCGTTTTTGTCGATCCAGTGAGGCGATACACGCATGTTGAAGACAAGTTTTTCGATATTTTTAGGCAGGAATTTTTCCGCCCGCTTGTAGTCGTCCAGTGTTCCCTGCCCAAAGGATAATAGAGTCAGGCTGAAAAAAATTGCTGCGAATAGGGCTACGGAGAGAGATTTTTTATGCTGCATAAAACATCCTCCAAAATAAATTCAGTTACAAAAAGAAATTCATTCTTTTTATAACATATTCAGGTAATTATTTCTGATAATGAAGGATGTTTTTTGCGCTGATCGTTAAACTGGATTTCTCTTCGCTTAATTCGCGAAATACCCAGCCCGGTGTGTAACTTTGTATTTTTTGCCTTTAAGCCTTACTTTTATATACTTGAACTCTCCGTCAGTTTTATAATTTTTTGGAGAATAGTATAACAGATAATAATTTTCAGAAGCATCCGCTGCTTTTTTAAAAGCAAAAGAAGCATTATATGAGCTCTGTGTCAATCCGCCGGTTGCTTCAGCCACTTCCTTAAAGGCGCTGAAAATATCCTCGGATTGCTCTACATATCTTATATTGATTGTTGACATAGAATCCATCCTGGTGATATCCAGAGAATGCTGATGTGTTTTGGTTATAAACATGAAATGAATGGAGATAGAAGAATCGGAGAAAGACTGTTTGACCTTATTAACATCAAAAGTTATATCCCTTCTATAAAAAGCCGTGAGGTCAGTGAGCTTCATGATAAGGTCTTCCCTTCCCTGCAAGTTGGATGTGAGTTCATTGAGAGTTTTCGGAGAAAATTGAGGTAGCATTTCTTTTTGGTAAAATAAAAATACGATCTTTTGTCCTTCCCGCTGTTTTAAATATTCGGCAAATTGAAGAAGCCTTTGTTCATCCACATATCTGAGATTTTCAAGCCGCCTCAGAAGGTCTTGAGCTATTGACAATTGGTTTTCCCACACATCAGAAAGAATACCTCTTGCTGCAAAAAGGTCTTCGATCTCTTTTATCAAATTCCTGTATTCTGCACTTTCCAGCATGGTGTCGCGTCTCAATTTCTTGTTTAATTGTGCCGCAATTTCTTTCTTTGATAATTTCTCTGAAGAATCGCTTTTATAGTTATAAGTTGTTCTTGGTGTTACAACATTAAGCGTATCACCGGGCACAAAAACATTTTCAAAGAAGTAATCGACGGCCTCTCCCAATTTTGGCAACCACTCATTTACTTCAAACAAAAGTACAAAGTGTCTGGATACCTTCGGAGCAAAGACTTTTCTGGCTTCTTCTTTTGGCAGTTCTGATTCTTCTCTTTTAATAGCAGTCTTTTTTATCAAATACAATGCATCAATTTTCTGAAGCACTCCGTTTTCATAGACTTCAAAATCATCAACGGTCAGATTGTCGATGAAGGTGTCTCCTTTAAACACTCTTACAGGCACTTCGATATTTATCGCAATTGCCTCATGCTGGATCTCCTGGGAAAAAACAGGAAGACCGGATCCAATTATTCCGGTCAGGCAAATAGTCATTCCAAGGATAAGAACTAAAACAATAATAACGTTTGATCTTATTCGTATTAATTGCATTTGATTAGACTCCTACTTTCTATTACTTCATAAGCAAGAAATGTGCCAATAGTATGCAGAGTAAATTATATAAAACATGTTTATCTTTTGTCCAATTTAAATGACAGATGTTCCCACTATGTGTAATGAATGTAGTAACCTGGATTATTCACAAGTTGAGATTGATTACAAAGAGAGGATTCTAGGGGTCAAGTGAAAGAATAAGAGGTCAAAGAAGAAGAGCCAAAAGCTAAAAGCAGCTTAGCTCAAGGTCATTTATTATAAAGACGAAGAAGGCCAAAGGCCAAAGTAAGACGTCATTCCCGTGGAAACGGGAATCCAGCTCTTTGAGCTCATTGAAGTAAGTGCCTGGACTATTTACGAGTCGAGGTTGATGCATCTGCAAGAGGCTGTTCGTGAAGCCGTATTTATATACTGCGAACGGACGGCAACGCAGCAGATGGGATAAGATCGGCTCGTAAATTGTTCAGGCTGTTAAAAAGCCTAACTGGATGATATATAAGAAGTTATGTTAGGCTATCGGCAGTTTTTATGAATAATGCAGGGTGAATGAGTTCTTGCTATTGAAACAAAGTGCGATTATGTGTAAGATACGTTCCGGATAAATATTCGGACGGGGATGTGCTTTCTTTGAAAACTAAAATTATCATCTTAATATTTCTATTATTGGCGGTTTTTTATCCTGCCTTTTCCCAAGAGCTTCCCATTATTCGGTACGGTATTCAACAGGGTCTTCCAGGTACTGTGATCACTTTTATTACCCAGGGACCTGACGGCCGGATATGGATCGCTCACCATGCCGGGCTTTCCGTTTATGACGGGGCGGAGTTCCAGAACTGGGGGACAGAGAATGGACTTCTAAATTGCCCTCCTGACAGCCTTGTTGTGGACCAAAACAATATTGTGTGGCTGGTATTTTCCAACCGGGGCATGCAGTATATGGGAGAGGACAGGGATTTTCACACCATACCCGATCAAAACAACTGCTTTAAAAAGGATCTGATCAACCGTGTTTTCGATATGGGGGACGGTTCCATTATGGCCTCTGGGCATAAGGGATATTACAAAGTGACGCGGGAAGGTATCGAGGGTCCGTTTTATCCAGTGGAGAGCAAAAACGATCGTATTCGTTCCATTATAGACCTGGGGGAAAAAAAGGGTATCCTCATGGCGGCAAGAGATGGAGTTTTTCTATTAAAAGAGGGGATTACAGAAAAACTGCCGCTCCCATATGACCAGATGGATGGTTCCATGGTAGTAGACATTGTTGTCGGCAACTACGGAGAGATCTGGTTTGTGACCGATAAAGCTGGAGTCGTTAAATGGGAAGAGGGGAAATATGATTTTTTCTCTCTGGACCCTGAACAAAAAATCGAGAAAATTCCTGTATTTAAAGCGGCGGCAGATCCCTTTGATAACCTATGGGTGGCATCCGGTGAAGGCCTTTTTCAATGCAATGGAGGAAAAGTAGAAAGATTTACGGAAAAATCAGGGCTGTCCAGCCGGTGGATCAATTCACTTTTTGTGAATGATGAGGGAATCCTGTGGCTGGGAAGTGAAGGCGGATTGGAAAAGATCAGTCAGATGGCGTTCAGAAATTATCATTATAAAGAAGACCTTCCGGTCAATGGCATATGGGCCATCCGGGAGCTTCCGGATAAGTCTGTCTGGGTAGGGACAAATTCAGGAATCATTGTTTTTGACACCAAAGGGAACACGCGCTTGATCGATAAAAAAGCAGGACTACCCGAAAATTCCATTGTTGACCTCTATCCTGAAAAGGACGGAAAAGTCTGGATATTGAGTTATTACGCCGTTCATTTATGGGATGGAAAAAAGTTTATTTCCTTTCCCTATGGGCCGTTTAAGGGATTAAACCTATACGGAATTATCCCATTGAACCGGAACGAAGTCTGGATCTCAACATCTGAGGGCATCTATTCTCTTGATCCCCTGAAAAGAAAAGTTCAAAAACATCCCATTAATAAGGAAATGTCAGATCTTTCTTCCATCAATCACATCACTCATGGCAGGAATGGCGAGGTCATCATTTCCGGGAAAAAAATCTACATCTGGAAAAAGGGAAATAAGCTGAGAGAGATTCAATTCCCGGGGGCCAGAGAAAATTTTGATGTTATTAAAACACACGTCGAGGAAGACCGTTATGTGTTTGTCACAAACGAAGGCCTCAAATTTTATGATGGGGAACAGTGGGAGGAATTTTCTCTTAAAAACAAAAAAATATTTGATATGGTCAAAACCGGAAGCGGAAATTATTGGCTGGGCTGCAATTCGGGTGTTGCGCGGTTTGACGGAGAATCTTACCGGTTCTTCGGTTATTATGACGGTGTTGCGGTTGAAGAATGCAACAGCGGAGCTGCTCTGCTGGACAGTCAGGGCAGGGTGTGGTTAGGAGGAAAAAATCTTACGGTCATAGATCCCACTCTGATCCGTACTTTTCCTTCCAAGAAGCCTCTCATCACAAAGATGCAGATCGGCAACTGGACCTATTTTTTTCCAAAGAAACTGGAATTTTATTCCCGTGCCAAAAGTATAAAATTTTACTTTGCCACTCCCAGTTTCTTCAATGAGAAGGAACAGCTTTTCAGATACAGGTTAATGGACCTGGAAAAGAACTGGTCGCATCCGACTACAGAGCATTCTATACGCTATGCCGGGCTTCCTCCCGGGAACCATACCTTTGAGGTCCAATCGCGTCAGAAATATGGAGATTGGGACGGTTCTTCCGCCGTGCTCTTTCTGACAGTAAAACCTCCTTTCTGGCAGTCAACAGCATGTAAATTATTTATCGGGTTTATGATACTATTCATCGGATCTATTCTTGGGGTTTTAATGATGAAGAGAAACCAGAGACAAAAAGCCTGGTTTTCAAAACTTGTGGAAGAAAAAACTGCAGAGATCAAATCTCAGAAGGACAGGCTTGTACAACTGGCTTCCACAGATGAAGTTACGCGTCTTCCCAATCGAAGAAAGTTCATGGAACTGTTGGATATCGAGATCGCTCGGGCTAAAAGATACAAACGCAAAGTCTCTTTATGTGTGTTTGACATTGATGATTACAAAAACATAAATGATTCCTATGGACATATAGTTGGAGATGATGTCCTCAAACAGGTTGCAAAAGTGGTTATTCCTGCTATACGGGAATCGGACATATTTGCCCGCTGGGGCGGTGATGAATTTATTTTCCTTATGCCGGAAATCAGTGAGTCAAATGCTGTTATTGCCAGTGATAAATTGAGAGAGATCATTCAGTCTGCGTCTCTCCGTCTATCACAAGGCGAAGAGATTCACTTCACCATATCCGGAGGAGTCTCCACATTCACTTCTGTGAATGATAAAAGTAAGACAAGCGAGGTTTTATTTCATGAAGCTGACCAAGCCCTGTATAAGGCGAAAAAAACCGGCAAGAACAAGATCATCCATTTTTCTGCTTTGTAATATTCTAATACATCCGGAAATGGGACAAGGCTAAACTTTATAGATAAACTGTGTTATTTTTATTCAGCCAGCAGTTTATCGATCAGCTTTATGATCTCGTCCTTGTTGGCCGGATGGGTAAACAACCGGACGATCCCTTTCTTGTCGATTATTACCGATGTCGGGATGCCGGTGATTCCATATTCTACGTCAAAGCAGCTGCGGTCTGAAAAGGCGATAGGCCACGTAACATTCTGGTATTTGAAAAATTCCGGCATGAGCGCGAGTTCTTCTTCCTGGGAAAGATCTGTGACCCGGTCCTTACCGTGATTGGTCACATTCCCCTGAAAACCCGTCACTCCCAGGATAAAAAAATCTTTGTCTTTGTATTTTTCCTGCAGGTCGCGGAGCTCAGGGAATGTTACAATACAGGGTCCGCACCAGGTGGCCCAGAAGTCGATCAGAACCACTTTGCCTCTCAGCCCTTCCAGGGTGACCGGCTCTGTATTGAAAAAATGGGTGAAATTAAATCCCGGAGCTTGAGTGTTTATGACATTGATCCTGGACAAACCGGACTGCATAGCTCTGGACAGGGATTCAAAGCTTTTGGTTGTGCGCGAGTATTCCTTGGCCTCTTTTTCGTCCTCAGGGATGTTCTTGTTCCTTTCGGCAGCAATGCCGTCGAATTTGGACTTATATTCATTGAGAAGGCCGACGATCTCTTCTTTTCGCCCCAGATCGAGATAGGATTGATACTGGCCTCCAAGAAGCCTGTAGGAGAAATAAGGGGCTTCTGTATTTAAAGAGTCAATCTCATCCTTGACTACTCGTATTGCATTTTCGGGATCGCCTTTTTCATTGTAATACCGTGAGAGAATAGCGACAGGGCCGTACAGGCCGAATGTGTCTTCAGGAGAAGGGAAGAATTTTTTCCTGTATTCAGCAATTAGATTTTCATATCCATCCTGATCATCTTTCACTTCCGGAATGGTCAGGGAGATCAGACTCTTCCCTGCTTCGCGCGCATGGATGTCATCTCCTTTGTACAATTCTTTGTAGAGTTTAATGGCATCTTCTTTTTTGTTTATCCAAGCCATCAATTCAGCCAGCTTGAGATTTTCATCATCAGGCAGATCTGTTTTTTGGATTCCATCAAATTCATTTTCCGTGATTTCCTTTCGTGCAGCGGCATACAATTCGTATGTCTTTAGATCTTCGGTCTTTCGCTTCTCGCTGAGCTCCTTGCGGATTTTGGTCATCGCTTCAGATGGCAATATATTTCCCTCATCAGGGCCGGATTTGCAGGCTGAGGATGCGATCAGTAAAACAGAGATTAGAACGATCAAGAATAGAGATTTTTTCATGGGCCTTTCCTTTCTTAGTGAAATGTTATTTTAAAAGCATTTACAATATAGCAAAATTAATAAAAATTCAATTTGAACGTCATTATTTATTTCTATAAAATATGTCCAAGTTTTCAAAATATAATAAACGCATGTTGAAATTTGTAATTGGTATCGATCTCCACGGTACTCTTTTGGACAATGAGTGGGAGATCAAGTCTGACCTGCTGATTCCACTGGAAAAGGCACTAGAGGGAGTAAGGGGGTTTTGCAAAGTCTATATATGTTCCGGGAATGATCTGACATTTATTCACAAATTCATTCCAAAGGAGATTTACAGGCATTTTGATGGGTATGTTCTTGAGACAGGATGTGTGATTAGCGAAGGCAAGAATGAGGACGTCATAGTGCCGTCTCCACTGATCGAAGTTATCAGAGATCTGGAATATAAATTAAAGAAAAAAAATTTTCCTTGGGTCCAATACTTTGCCAGGCGAAAGAGTACGATCAGTCTGTTTACCAGGACGGAATCAGAAGGAGAGCCACCTGATGCCGTCTTTCCTGAAGTAAAAGCCATAGTTAAGCAGCTTGGTTTCGGAGAAGATGTTCGTGTTACCCATTCCAATGTGGCTGTGGATATAATTCCCCGTGGTTTTGACAAGTTCAGGGGACTTGAGCATGTGGCATCGGGGCACCCTACGATCGGAATCGCAGATTCCATGAACGATATCGAACTTGTCCGGGATGCGGACCTGGCCTTTATCCCGGCCAATGCCTCCTTGAAGCTTATCCACGAATTGGCAAAAAAGGGGAAGAGCGTATTAGACTTGGGCGATACTCTGCCAAAGGACAAGGAGATCGTCTGGAGAAGCCGGTTTTCTTCCACAAGAGGTGTGCTGGAAATACTCGGTTTTATTGAAGATGTTATTAAAGAGTATTAAAGGAGAAGTGATGAAAATTATCTGGACAGCTATTTTGTTGTTGGGTTTATCTGTGGCATGTTCTAAGCCTGGCCTGGATGTTAAAGCGATCCAGGCTGAGATCCAAAATATCATCTTAAGACAGCAAACCGCCTGGAATGCCCATGATATAGAAGGCTTTATGGCCGATTACTGGAAATCCGAAAACATGACCTTCCAGTCTGGAAACAATCGCCTGAAGGGCTGGGAAACACTGCTCACCAGGTACAAGACCAATTACGCCGGCGAGAAGATGGGGAAGCTGACCTTTTCCGATATCGAGATCTATGTTTTAAATAAAAATATCGTATATGCCCTTGGCCGATGGAAAGTGGAACAGGGAGAATCGATCAATGATGGAGTTTACACCATTATCCTAAAGCGTTTTCCCGGGGGCTGGAAGATCATCCACGATCATTCCTCCTGATACTCGAGAGCCTCCTGGTCCTTAAGGATTTTTTTAACCAGATCGGGTTTGTTGCTGATAATGCCGTCAACTTTTCGATCGATGAAGCGCTTGATGGTTTTTTCACCGTCTACAGTCCAGACATAGACCTGTTTATTGTGCTCCCGGGCTTTTTGGATAAATTCCAGAGTCGCTATCCTGTGATTGCAGCTTAGAACATCCCAGCTGCCTTCAAAGACATCATCCGGATAGTTCTTGCCGAAAATAAATCCTGTTATGATCTCCGGAGCGATTCGCTTGACTGCGGTCACAACCTCCCGGTCAAAGGAAGTGATCATACATTTATTTTCAAAATGCTCTGACCTGATAATATCCACCACTTTTTGGGCGATCTCCGGTTCCGGCCTGAAGGTTTTTATCTCGATGTTCAATCTCATTTTGCCCTTGACCAGACGGATCACATCCTGAAGCGTGGGAATGGGTTCTCCTCTGAATTCTTCGCCGAACCAGGCGCCGACTTCAAGTTTTTTTAGTTCCTCCAGCGTGAGATCCTTAATAAATCCTTTAACACCTGCTGTCCTCTTCAAGTTCATGTCATGTAAAAGGATAACTTCTTTATCCCTGGTCAACTGGACATCCAGCTCTGCGTAATCAGCTTCCATGTCCATGGCTTTTTTTATGGCGATCAATGTGTTTTCCGGAGCATAGGCCGATGCCCCTCTGTGTGCGACAACAAGCACTTCATGGGCCTGTTTGCAGGAAGCTGTTAAAATCATGGTTCCCCCCAATAA
>CBDVEQ010000004.1:0-34436 GCA_965373045.1 uncultured bacterium
ATATACTCCTGGAGTATCGAATTGGCCCTCCTCATAGGAAGTGGACCTGTCCCCTTCAAAGAAGGTTTCCGCTTCCTCCGATTTCCGCTCCCACAGGGGCAGGTTCATAGTGGAGGGGATGTTGCGCGAGATGGTTGTATCCATCTGCAGCATCAGAGGCTGGGTGTCAAGGAGGATGCCGACCTCCTTGGTTGTTTTGGGCGGGATAAGAATAGTGCTTTCGATATCCCATCCCGTCCCGCCGCCGCGAATCCCACGTCTACTCTGTCCCGACATCATGCTGATTTTTACGATGCCCTCGGTTTCGGAGATGTTGGTGATGGGCAGGCGGACATGGTGGCGCTGCTGTTCCCCGTCCCGGACTGTGAACACACCGATGGAGCCGACGAAGAAGGCCGGGACCTGTGTTTCCTCGTACCAGGCGGCCATCACAGGTTCCAGATCGAATTCCTTATAGGCAAAAAGGAATTGGAGAAATTCTTCTTCTGTAATGGTGCTGAATTTTTTCTCTTTGATAAAGGTCAGGAGTCTTTCATCGAAGTTGTCCTCCTGGATGCGGGATTCGATAACGGTCATCAAATATTTACCCTTGGCCAGGATGACATCGTTGAGCTGGTCACTGCCCAAACTTTCATCCTCCAGAAGTTCAGTCATGGAATGTCCGTCCAGAAGCCGGTTAGTTTTTTCCTGGTCGGTCAGACCGCCGCTCCGGTTGAAGCGGAAGCTGGCGGCGGAAATCCGGTCCTGGAGCCAGGACTCCATAGCGGAGTGAAGGATTGGCCAGCGGTCAGAGGCAAGCGTGGAGGTGAAGGAAAAATAATTCGGCAAAAGGTTGTATTGTGTGTCCACGTCTGATTCCGTCACACCGGAAAGGGCTGTGTCTCGTCCCCCCCTAAAGCCTCCCCGTTCAATCCCGGTACCCAGGAGGTTATTGCGTACAAAGCGGGTGAAAAAAAAGTTTTGGATCTGGGCTAGGCTGGTTTCCGCCCCCTGGCGCCTCATATTTCCCCCTCTCCTCTGCATCATGCGCTCCATGGATGCAAAGTCCGCTCCTTTACACAGTGTTCCCATCTCCGGCAGAAAAACCATCTGGGGCTGGACGGTTTCGTCCGCCGCGCTCCAGAGGCGCTTGTGGCTGAAAAATTGAATGGGGACCTCAACAAGCGACAGCTGCTCATAGGGATAGTCCAAGCCGAGGGTGACCTCAAACTCGTCCTTCAGTTGGGTGATGATCTTGGGCAAATCTTCGGTGATGGCATTGAGATACTGTGTGTAATAATCGTGTCCCGGAAGGGTGAAGAGCTTATACTCTACGTCCTTGACCTTGAGGGTCCTTTCTTCATAGGGACCGACCGTCAGGGAAATCTGAGGGAGCGGTGTTGTTGGGCGGAAAGTATAGGTTTTTCCACCGTTAGACTCTATGATTTCCGGAAGGCCCTGGGATATGGCTGTGCGACCTTCGGGAAGACGAACACTGAGCGTATATAGAGAGAAATCATGGGCCACCGCCCCGGGAAAGCGGTGACTGAGAGGGATCCCCGCCCGGGGATACCAGCCGCTCTCCGAAGTTAGATGGATGAATTTTTCTGATAAGAAGATGTATTTTTTCGGCACATTGTAAAGCCCCAGTTTCGAGGGTTTGCGCAGGCTTTTAGCATCGATGTCCGGGTAGCAGTAGGCCTCCCACAGAGTGCCGGCATAATCTATCCGGATAGTGATGCTGGCACCGGGAGCCAGGGGTTCCAGTGGTTGTATGAGGAGGAGGTGTCCCTTTCTGACATGATCAAGAGTCGAATCGCCGGCTGTGACACGACTGATCTGGAGTCCCGGGTTCAGGGTCAGGAGGAGGGATTCGGCGGGCCTATCCTGGCTGTTTTTTAAAAGAATCTCGGAAGAGACCGACAGGATATTGTTGGAAAATTCCACATCAAGGGAACAGGATTCCATGCTCAGTGCGGGGACCCTGGCGTATTTTTGGCTTTCCGCCAGAATGTCACTGCGGAAGGAATCAATGTCCCTGTTGTATTGAATATGGCTGAATATCAGGCCCAGGGCCGAGAGGATAAGCAGGGCTGACAAAGCCCCGGACAGAGCCGTCGTCCAGGGTGACTGCCTCAGCCGCTTGGCCAGAAGAACCGTCCCGAAGACGAATCCCAGGCCCAGTAGGAGGAAAGGAAGCCGGAGTTGAAAAAGCTGTGCGCTGTTGCCAAGCCCGATAAAATCGGAATACATCAGGGGTGTGTGGAATCCGAATATGTCGGGGATAAAGTAGGCCTTGTTTCCCAGGGCAACCAGGCTGAGGGATGATATAGCCAGTCCTAGCAGAATGACGGCCGCCTGGCTGCGGATGACAACGGCCAAAACAAAGGACAGGCCGATAAGGAATACAAGAGTGGGAAGGGTAAGCGTTAGGAAGTAAAGAAGGTAAGCCTGGATGTTTAAAGGCGTCTCCGATAGGAAGATATGGATCAGGGCCGTGATCACGCCGACAAGGATGTTCAACAGGACAAACAGCCCGATAACTCCGAAGAATTTTCCCATGATGTAGCTGGTGTTGGAAAAGGACCGGGAGAAGATGACCTGGGTGGAATCTGTTCTCCTGTCACGTTTGAAGAATTCCGTTGCCATGAAGACCACGATAATGCCCTGGTAAACATTGAAGAGTTTGAAGCTGAACAACGGTATGGACCCCGACAGGGACCGGAAGTAGTAGGGAAAGGAAAAGGAGGGGGCTGCGATCCCGGCCGTCAAAAGGCTCATAATAATGAGGCCCAACAGGGCAAATATGCGGAAGCCCCAGGACCTCAGGAGAATTTTGGCTTCATAAGCGGCGATTTTTAGACAGATCATCACAGATGTCATAGCTTTAACCTCATCCCTTTTTTTCAAATATTCCGGACAGATGACCCGAGGCCGCCTTCTGCATGTAATGGATGTAGGCATCTTCCAGATTGGGTTCAGCCGGAATAGCCGCAGGTGTATCCGGATTTTCCGCCACGATCCGCAGCTCATATCCGCTTTCCGAGGGAACCGTGGAGATGACAGGGAATCGCTCTTTCCAGCCGTCCAGTTCTTCATGGCCAGTGGATACGGTCCAGACTTTTCCCCGGGCTCTGTCCACCAGGTCGGCCGGAGCCCCGTGAAAGATGATGCGTCCCATGTCCATAAGCGCGATGGTCTCGCAGGTGGAGGAGATGTCACCCACGATATGGGTGGAAAGAAGGATGATCCGGTCCTGGGCGGAGAGGTCGGACAAAAGGTTGCGGAACCGGATCCGCTCCTCCGGGTCCAGGCCTACCGTGGGTTCGTCCACAACCAGGAGCGGAGGGTCTCCGATCAGGGTTTGGGCGATGCCCAGCCTCCTCTTCATGCCGCCTGAGAGCTTACCGGTCATGCGGTCCCTGGCTTCGAAGAGGCCCACGGTTTCCAGCAGCAGGTCGATCCTGTCCCGGCGCTTGTTCTTGGACAGGATACCGTTGAGACAGGCGCTGTAATCCATGAACTCCCAGACCGTCAGCTTGGCGAAAACGGAAAAATCCTGGGGGAGATAGCCGATCTGCCGCCGGATCTCCTTGCGGTTTTTGCGGATGTCCAGATCATTGACTCTCACCCGGCCGGTGCTTGGCTTCAACAGTGTGACCAGGATACGCATCAATGTGGTTTTTCCGGCCCCGTTGGGGCCCAGCAGACCGAACAATCCCTTTGGGATTTCCATGTCGATGTCCTTAAGGGCTAGTTTGCCACCGGGATAGCGTTTTGAAAGCTGTGATATTGAAATTTGCATGTTTATTTCCTAGCGATTTTATTTAATTGTTATATCCTTAAGACTCGGCTTTGCGTTATCCATTTGAAAAGCTTTCATCTCATTAGACCGATTAAGAAAGCTTTTTCTTCCTCTTCTTTATCAACAATATGGATTCTCCTATCTTTTTACCCATTTTACAGCATCGGCCAAAACAAAACCGGCGTCGTTTTTATCGGTGAGTTCAATTCTATTAGGTCCGGCCTCCATAGGAAATGACCCGATAAGGTTCCATCCCAATTCTGCATTCTCAAGATCGACCTCGACTTCTTCTATCCCATTCCGAGAGGAGATTGAAAAAAACTTTTGTCCCCGGGCTCGTCTGAAAGATTGGCCCGATTGTTCCGCGCTTCTTGTTTGCCGCTGCTGGACTCCCTGCTGCCGCACCTGCTTTTCCAAAGTTCAAAATATGGAGCTTCCAGTTACGTACGTTGTTGGTGCGCAAGGCGTTGTTGCAACACTGCAAGGCCTTACGTCATCCCGCCTTCCTTTTGTGCGCCCACGGTAGAAGTCACAGATTCAAATCCTGTATCGCCCACCATACCAACCCTCCTCTTATTTCTGTTCATCCAACGGGAGGCCAATCCGGCGCAGCAGATCCTGGAAGCGCGGGTCGGAGCGTAAAGGGTTCCATAAAGGTCTGCCGAGGTAGGGCAGGTTGGGATCGTGCTCCTCATAGGCCTTTTCGAACCAGTCGATGGCAAGGTCTTTGTCACCGGCATGGAAATATAGCTGGGCAATAATTCTGGCCCTGAATCCGCCGGGCTTATTGTACCGTGCCGCCAGTACGTCCGCGACGCGCCGCTGAGCGCCCCCGTACCCTGCTTCCTCAAGACCCCGCTCGAGCGCTGCCGCGAGCTCGGAATCGTGAGCATAACTCTCCCGCTGAGCGGCTAGTATCTCGTCGTGCATCCCCTGCGCTCTCAAAGCCAACCTCAGTTGGCTAAGGCCGGTCGGCAAGTCGGGCTGCATGGCCAGAGCCGTGCGGGCCGCGGCTATGGCTTCATCGTAGCGACTATGGTAATTCAGGACCGCCGCATACAGGCTGTGGAAAAGGGCGTTGAAGGGGTCCAGCTCGAGTGCCAGCTCGATGTGCGGAATAGCCTCGTCAATGCGCCCCATGATCGCCAGGAAGTGGGAGTAGTATGCGTGGGCGGTCGCATCGTTGGGGTTAAGCTCAAGTGTTCGCTGCCACTCCGGTTCGGCGCCGATCCAGTCCCAATCGATCCATGTCTTGACTCCAGCAAGCGCCCAGTGCGCTTCCGCGGAGTTATCATCCAGCGCGATGGCCTCCAGCGCCGCCGCCTTCGCCTTAGGTCCGGTTTCAAGGGGCGGTGTGATTCCCATTTGTCCGCGGCCTGCCCAGACGATAGCGACTCCCGCATGGGCCGGGGCATAGGAAGGGTCCTTCTTCAGCGCCAGCTCGAAGTAGCGTTGGGCGGTGTCAAAACCGGCCCGCGTCAGCTTCTTCCAATGGTAGGAGCCCATGAGATAGGCATCGTAGGCCTCAGGATTGACCTGACGGGCGCTGGCAAGGCGTATCTCTTCTTCTGCGGTCAGCTTGACTTGAGTTTTATCGGCAATGGCGCGTGCCATTTCGCTGTACATAACAAACACATCGGTCGTAGCCCGTTCGTAAGTCTGTGCCCAAAGGTGACGCTCCTCAGGGAACGCATCGATCAACTGTACTCTGACGCGCACGCTTTCGCCGACCTGATATACCGTTCCATCAACAACAGCATCTACGTTCAACTCCTTGGCAATCTCTGGCAAGGACTTATCTGATTCCTTGTACCGCATCATTGACTGGCGCGAAATGACCCTTAACGCACTGATCTGAGCCAACTGCCCGATCAACTCATCGGTAATCCCATCGACGAAATACTCCTGCTCCGGATCACCCGTGAGGTTTTCAAGCGGTAGGACCGCGATCGATTCTATGACATCAGCATGGGCAGTGAAAAGACTGAGTGCCACAACAGTCATTATGATGAAAAATCCTGCACTGCCTGCATAAAGGATTGCCCTTTTTCTCCTGTGCAGCTTAGCTTTCCTCAATCTGACTTTAATCTCGTCTGGTACTATTCCCGCTGAGATAGATTTCAGATCATCTAACAGTTCCTCTACTTGCTGATATCGCTTATCCGGATTCTTCTCAAGTGCTTTACTAACAACCTGACCTATGGACATGGGATTCTCGGATTGCAAGTCCGTGATCGGCTTGGGCTGCTCATTCAAAATGGAATACACAACACCTTGCTCATGTTTCCCCCTGAAAGGTAATTGACCGCTGAACAGCTCATACAGAACAATGCCCAAGGACCAGATGTCTGTACGATGATTAACCTCTTCACCGCGTGCCTGTTCGGGAGACATGTAGGCAATCGTTCCCATGGTCATCCCTTCCTTTGTCAAGAGTGTTGTCCCTGTCATCTTGGCCAGTCCAAAATCCATGATCTTCGCCTGGCCTTTATCCGTTACCATGATGTTGGCGCTCTTGATATCCCTATGCACAACTCCTTTTTTATGGGCTTCCTGCAAACCTTCTGCGACCTGTATGGCAATCATAAGGGCTTCATCCAGCTCCAATGGGCCAGAGTCGATCTTCTTCTTTAAGCTCTGACCTTCAATATAGGCCATGGAAATGAAGGATTTCTCCTCAGCCTCGTCAAATTCATAAACGGTACAGATGTTAGGATGATCCAGGGCGGCAGCAGCCTGTGCCTCCCGCATGAATCGTTCTTTGACCTCTGAGATATGTGTTAGCTCCGGTGGCAGAAACTTCAGAGCTACAATGCGTTTTAGCTTTGTATCTTCAGCTTTGTAGACAACCCCCATACCTCCTCTACCCAGCTCTTCAATAAGCTGATATCTACCTGAAAAAGTTTTCCCTTTGATTAAATCCTTGACAGGTTTTTGGAGAGTTTTGGTGTGGGAAATAGAGATTTCCTCTGAGATAGGAAGCGGAGTCGCGCACTCTTTACAAAACTTAGAGTCATCGGGATTATCGGTTTGACATTTGGGGCACTTAACTATCATTTTCACCGTGATTTACCAGAAAGACAACAAGATTCTTGCTTTAGGCTCACTTTATCCCTAACTATGCTATTACAATTATTATCATAGCAGGAAATATGATGTCAATTGAACAAGATAGGAAACCTCTCCCCACGTCATGCAGGTTTCATACGAAATGCCGAAATTTACTCGCTATTACGTACGGTTGCTAAAGTAGAAGTCGTGGGTTCAAATCCTGTATCGCCCACCACTTATCAATTTATTTCCAGCTTCGAGCTCTGCAAGTTATTGAAAACGGTTTTGACGGTCAAAAAAAGATTGACACGATTGTTCACTTAATATACATTGTTCATTATATAGTGAACATTAGAGAGGAGTAAACATTATGAACGACTCCAAGAATATGAAAAATATTTTTTCTGATAAAGCGACTTTTGTCTTAAGGAAAATGCTGTCTAATCCGGACAAGAAATGGGTTACGCGTGACTTTACAGGTGACAATGGAGTGAGCATTGGAATGGCACAAGGAGTGCTTGAGACCATGGAAAAAAAGGGTTACATCGAGCGGGTCAAGCGCGGACCAGACAGCTATACGCTTCTTACGAATATACAGGAGCTAATTAGCGATTGGGTAACAGTGTACCGCTTCGAATTAAACGAAGTCGATACGTATTACTCTCACGATAAAAATATTTTATCAAAGCTTAAAAATTATCTTAAAGATAAACAATACACACTCACCCTCCATTCTGGTGCTAACCTGGCAACATCTTATGTAGTAACAGAGCATGTCTATCTGTATTTTAAACCGGAAAACTGGGAAAAAGATATTCTCGAGTTGCGCCAACAACTTGATTTAAAGGAGCTAGTAAGAGGCGGCAACATTCATATAATTCACCCACATTACAAACAGAGCGCTTTTTATGGAGCCCAGAGAATAAAAGGATATAAGATTGTATCTAATTTGCAACTTTACCTGGACCTCTATCATTTTAAGCCTCGCGGGCGCGAGCACGCGGAATATCTGAAAAATGTTTTGGAAGAAGGGGGAAATAGTCTCTATGATTTTTAAGAAAATTGAAGCCGTATTTTTTAATGTACTAGAAGATATACATGATTATCTTCCCGATCTGACGCTTGTCGGTGGATGGCTGCCGTATATCTATACAAATTTTCTTTGGAAAACATCAGTTAGAAATCCGGTCACCACGGTTGATATAGATTTTGGCATAGATCAATCTGTTACAAGAAAATATTCAAAGACAATTTTCGAAACCCTTTCTTCATTGGATTACAAAGAACGCCATCTGAAGATGGACAGGATGTTTCCGGTTGTGCTGTATAAAGAAAATATACCGGTAGAGTTTATCACTTATCCCTCTGTGGATATCAAGGCAATCGAACAAATGCTAGGCAAACAGATACAAATAAATAAAATCGATAAATTCGATTTCCTCTTAAAACACCGGATTTCGATAAATATTCAGACTAAGAAAAAGAACAAAAGCTATCTTATTAATTGTCCGAAACCATCTGCCTTTTTGTATCACAAAGGAACGACTTTTGTTGATAGAGAGAACAAGGAAAAAAAGGCCAAAGATTTGTATTACATGTACTTCATCTTGCGGTATGCGCCTGATATTGACTTGATATTGCAGGGAATATCCCTATACAGGCAAGAGGGATATTTTATGAGTATTCTTGATAATATAAACAAATTTTTTGAAAGGGTTTCAAGTCAAGGCTGTCTTTTGGTAGAGCAGGAAAACGGTCCCGATGAATACATCCGTGATGTACGGCAAGACATATTTGATAGATTTAAGAGGCTGAGAGAAGCATTGCAGGAGAACTAACCATAATATACGTTGATACTTAGGAGTGTTGGCAATCAAATATAAAAGAGCCCTGTTGCTTCTTCTACAATGAGATGATGAGCAGACTGTTTACCTGTATAGAAGTCACCAGTATTTCCCTCCAAAGGGATTTTCCGGCCGTTTCGGACTAAATAATTCGGGAAATAACAATGAGCGTGTACTTGATGATAATAGCCATAAAACGTATCAAACCCATGAAGTTCGGGCACTCCTGTTGTTCCTCTATCTCCAAGTCCCCATTTGCCAAAGCCGCCTGTTTTATACCCGGCATGTTTCAAGACCTGAGCAATAGTGATGTCTTCCCTGCGCAGAGCCAAATCCCCTGCGTTTTTCCTTACTGTTGTATGCCCTGTGTGCTGTCCGGTCATAAGTGTGCTTCTTGTGGGAGCACAAACAGGGCTGCCTGCCAGGGCTTGAGTAAAACGCATTCCTTCCGATGCAATTTTATCAATATTTGGAGTCTTTAGTTTTTTATTCCCCATAGAGGAAAGTTCAAAATAACCAAGATCATCTAAAATAAAAAAATAATATTGGGTTTCTGAACATGAGAATCTTTTTGAAAATTACAACGACCTAAAGCAGCGGCACCAAGGCCTAGTCCGGCAATTTTTAAAAAATTACGTCTGTTTAATATAGTAAGTCTCATATCTTTTATTTTTTCCAAAGGGGGAGCTGAAATATTTCACTCTAAATTCCTTACTTAAGTCTACAAAGTGTTTTTTTTATTGATTTAATTTTTTTCTGTCAATTGTACTATAACACTCCCCTCTAGCGAATCGGCTGATATGTCAAGAGTGGCATTTATTCTTTCATGCCCTTGATTACAAGAAATTACAAACGATTGATTTTTGACAGTCTACTAGAGTAATCCCTTTTTTTTTCGTCTTTTCTTCTTTTTAAACCTTTTTATTATTGGTCTATTATCTAGCCTGCTTTATTCATAAAAACTACCGATAACCTAGCATAACTTCTTATATATAATCCAGGCTAGTTGCTGTTTATTAGCTGGGCTCGATCCACTGGACTTTTAGCTTCTTATGATTTTCAGCGCAGTCCGTCAGATACAGATTAATAAGCGTCTGGTATGAGAATCCCGTTTCACTGGCAAGCTTTTTGAAATATTCTATTGTATTATTATCCAAACGAATTGTTATCTGTTTTTTCAGACGATTTGCATAAGGATTTTTTCTACCTTTCATCTTGTTAAGATCGTATTCTTTTTTCATATTGATCTCTCAAAATAGACTTGCTGTTCGCTTTTTGTTGCCTTTCGAGAAGATATTATTCTAATAAAAGCTTCATCAATTCCTTCCCTTACTGTGTAACTCACAAGCAGTATCCTAAATTTTGAGCTCAATCCTATCATCAAAAAGCGGTCTTCTTTCAAAGAATGATCTTCATCATAAAATTCGATTGCATGTTCATCACAAAAAACAGTTTTGGCCTCATCAAATTCAACACCATGATTCCGAAAATTGGCTAGATCCTTTTTTCTGTTCCACTCAAATCGTACGTCTTTCATAATTATTTTATAATTAATTTGTAGTTAAATGCAAGTTCCAAATTAGTTTTGATCATTCGAATCTAACTGTATTAATTCATACGATCTATCTACAAAGGAAATCTCATAGTTATATTTCGACAGACATTGGAAGAACTTCTAATCTGGATGATTCATAAAAAATGCTGAATGTTTTGTGATGTTTGCGATAAAAAATTCGCTTTGAATAATTAGATTAAAGAATTAAGAAAAAATTGGACTCAAACCGGTATAGACAAGTCTTCGAGGGATTTTAAGTCCCTTACATTAGATTTTTATTCTTTACAGTATTTCCTCCATTCTGCTACACTTTTAAACTCGAATTTTCAGGTGTAATCGACAGAGCTGGGGATCTTCGTGAATCAACTAATTAAAACAATAAAAAAGCTAAAGCAATCACCTATTTCAGAAACAGTAAACAAAAGATTAAGAGAATTTGAAGACCTGGGCAAAAAAGGAAATGACGACTGGTTCTGTGAACTGTGTTTTTGTATTCTAACAGCAAATTCAAAAGCAAGCACAGCACTTAGCATTCAAGAAGAACTTGGTGTTAATGGCTTCTTGAGTAAGCCTCAAAACAGTTTGTGTAATTGCATAAAAAGAAACAAACACCGTTTTCATAACAAAAAAACCAAATACATAATCGAAGCAAGAAAACATAAAAAAATAAAAGAAATTCTAAAGAAAGAAAAAGAGCCAAGAGAATGGCTGGTTAAAAACATAAAGGGCCTTAGGTGGAAAGAAAGCAGCCACTTCTTAAGAAATGTGGGATATATTGACTATGCTATACTTGACAGGCACATTATTAATTTAATGTATGAACAGGGTTACATCAAACAAAAACCTAAGAATCTATCAAAGAATATTTACTTGGCAATAGAAAAACAATTCATAGATATTGCATGTAAATTGGGGATGACTTCTGCTGAACTTGACTTGTATATGTGGTGTATAAAGACAGGTAAAGTGTTGAAATGAAAAGAAGCTGTAATTAATCACAATATTTTGCTTTAATCTAGAAATAAACTCGGAAGGACGTAAAAATCATATCCGGGTAAGTGCCGAATTCTGAGCGCAGAAGATAGGGGAGTCTATCCAGCGGGCCGAGGATCAGTTCTGGATTTTTCCCAGTCCCCACATAAGCCCCAAGTGATAGATAGATGTTTTCAGCAATGTTGTACTCTAGCACAGGAGAAAAGATATAAGAGCCGTCACTGATATTATAGATCACCATCCCTATAAAAGGGATCAATGGAGAGAGCTGATAAGTGATGGCCGCATTGAGATAATGTTTCCCCATCAGATAAACCGAACCATCTTTATAGGCCGACGTGGTGAACAATCCTGAATAATCTTTGGTTTTATCTTTTCCGGCCGAGTTAAAATGGTACTCGACAAATCCGTACATTTTACTTGTGAGGTTGTAGTCGAGTCCAATCGATGCCCGGATATAGTTTTTATCATCGGAGATTTTTGTTTTTCGGAAGTATTCGGGCACAACATAGGCTGCTTCCAACCAGAAACCGGCCGCGCCTAGAGCCCGCGTTATATCAAACCCCACCAGAAGGTGTTTCCGGAAGTTTAAGAGAAGGAAAGAAAGATCTGTCTGGAGGACATAAATTTTTCCTCTCGCATAGAAGGCGTTGTTGTCAGGATCGAAATTGTCGCCGGCGATAAACCCAAAATCCAGCTCATCCATTATGCCAACCGGAATCCGGATGCGCAAGGCATCGACTCCCCTCCTTTCTTCGGTGTCCAATTCATTAAACGCAAAAGGAGCGATGACGTCGGTGGGATTGATGACCCGGGCGTTTCCCCAGGCGATGGCCTGCCTACCTATATAAATATCGGCAAATTTTGTATTGATTGTGAAGAAAAAGCGGTCAAGGTTGTGGAAGAGACCAAAACTATTAGCCGTTTCCTCGGGTTTGGGATAAATTCTGGCCTGAAAATCAGAAAAACGGTATTCGAGAGGAGTTAAACCCGCAAACATCGCATTGTCTTCAAAAAGTTTTGTGTCCTGGATCCTTGGGGAGAGATCATAGGCGGCATGAAAGGACAGCCAATCTGTTGCGCGAATGGCCAACTTTAAACGGATTCTATTATTGACCGCTCCCATATCCGGTTCATCAAGCTGGGAATCCCCAATTTTGAAAGGAGGTGGATTAAATAAGATGCTGAAGTTTTTGTAGTATCCTTCGAGAGATATTTTCTCTTCTGACCAAATGAGTGATGTGATAAATAGAATACAGATTAATATACAGGCAGATTTTTTCATTCCTGGATTTTGCTTTCATCTTTTGCGATCTGACCGTCCACCAGCGTGACAACACGGTCAGCACGTTCCATGACCATCGGATCATGCGTGGAGAAGAGGAAGGTCATGCCTGTCTTTTTATTCAACTCTCTCATCATGTCGAGCAGTTCGGCGCCTGTTTTTTGGTCCAGGTTGGCGGTGGGTTCATCGGCCAGGATAAGCTCTGGCTTTGAAACCATGGCCCGTGCGATGGCGACCCTCTGCTGCTGCCCCCCGGAGAGTTTAGGAGGAAAGCGCTTCTCAAATCCCTCCATGCCGATCTCTTTAAGGATGTCCATGACGTTGTTATACCTGTCCTCCTTGGTGATTCCCTGGAGGAGCATAATGTATTCGATATTTTCTTTGACGGTGAGAACGGGGATCAGGTTATAGGCCTGAAAGATAAAACCGATGTGGTCCCTCCGAAAATCGGACAGCTCTTTTTCACTCATCTCTGTGATCTGCTTGTCGTTGAGCCAGATTTTGCCTGCGGTTGGAGTATCGAGACCCGAAATGAGGTTGAGAAAGGTTGTTTTTCCAGATCCAGAAGGGCCTACGATGGCCGCAAATTCCCCGCTTTTAATCGTAAAATCAATATTCCGGACCGCATGAACAATATTTCCGTCGGCTTTATAATCTTTTTTAAGTTTTTCAGTGACGATGATGTTTTTTCTTCCGTTTTCCATGATATTCTCCTTCTACATACTCTTTCTAAGTGCATCAGACATAGACATTTTTGAGGCCACTATGGCCGGATATAATCCGACGAGGACAGTAAAGAGGAACGTGGCCAATGGGTAAATAATAAACTGTCTAATATTAAAGACTGGGTAGAGCATTTCGGTAATTGTCGTACCGGCAAATTCGATGCCCCTGTAGTCGATGCCGATTTTTTTAAACAAAAAAATCAGTGCCAGTCCTATCACTGTTCCCATAAAAATGCTGACAACTGAGAGAGAGCCTGCTTCGAACAGGACGATTTTTCTCACTCCCCCCGGTCTGGTTCCTACAGCACGAATCACGCCGAATTCAAAGAGCCGTTCGTAGAGCGACATGAATAAGGTATTGATAATGCCGAAGGCAACGATACCGAAAAGAATGGCTCCAAGGATGACCATCGTGATTCCTAGCATCCCGAAAATGAGGTTGAGAGCAGGGAAAATCTCTGTCCAGCTAAGAGCTTCGTTGTCAAACTCCGAATAACGCTCCCAAAAAGGGCTGTCTTTTTCAAGGGCAAAAGTCATATCTTTAAATTTGATGGCGATTTCATGAACGCTCGAACCGATCCCCAGCATCTCCTGTGTTTTGGGCAGGCGTGCAAAAGCAAAACCCACATCCATTTCTTTGATGTTGAAGTGATAAATGCCGGAGATGCGGAACATTTCCTGGGACAGATCTCCCGTTTCTGCCTGGGCCACTGTGACGACAATCCTGTCGCCCAATTCGATTTCGAGAAGTTCGGCCAGTTCGCTTCCGATGACAATATCGCGCTCATTGTCCCCTTCAAAATAGGAGCCTTCCTGCACGGCCTCATCGATTTGGGAGAGAAACTTTTCTGACTCCGGATCGATCCCAACAAACATAACGGCGCTGAAGTTTGCCGGTGAAGTGATCATGCCGAAACTCGTCGTGCGAGTGGTGAAGTTTTCGACGGCGTCTTCGGCTTTGAGGCCGGCAACAACATCCTCAAGGTTGTTGATAGTCAGCCCCGCTTCTTGCGTCAGGCGGAAGCCATTCCGGTGAATCTGCGCTTCACCAAGGAATGAATCTGTGGCTGAACCGATCATGCTGTCTTTCATCCCGATCATGATGGAGTCGGTTAACATCATCGATGCCAGACCGATGCCGATGGCTAGACCTGCGATGATCGTACGGCGCTTATTTCGGAAGAGGTTCCGCCAAGCCAGTTTTATGTAGAACCACATCATGTCCTCCTAATGCATCCGCATCGTTTTTGCGGGCTCTGTCCTGGCCGCTTTTAAGGCAGGGAAGAACCCGACGAAAATAGCGACGAGCACGATTGTGACTGTTGGGATGATGAAACTCCTGAGATTAACGACAGATTTCATGGTTTCGAATTTAATGCCGCCGTATGTTAAGCCTTCTATGTCTTTGTAGATTTTTGAGATATTGAATCCATGGGCTGCGAGGTAGGAGTTTGACAGCAGCCCGAGACCCGTTCCCAGGATGATGGATATAAGGGCCAGAATAGACACTTCTAGAAGAACGAGTTTCACGATCTGCTTAGGTTTTGTTCCCAGGGCCTTGAGTAAGCCGTACTCTCTCCGTCTTTCGAGTACAGACATGAGCACGGTATTGAGCACTCCAATCGCCACAATTATGACGATAATAACGAGCATGATCCACATGCCCTCCTGGTCGGCTTTCATCGCTAAGTAGAAGGCTTTGGCAAATTCCTGCCAGGTGTGGGAGACCAATTTTTCTCCGTCGATCTTTTCAGCTATGAGATGGTTGGTCTTAATCACTTTATTGAGTCGAGTCAATGTGACGGCGATTTCATGCACTCTGTCTTCAAGCGTCAAAAGTTCCTGGGCGTCCTTAAGATGAAGGTAGAAGGCCGTGCGGTCACCGATGTCATCTCCGCTGGAGAGAATTCCTACAATTCGATATAGATCCTCCGCGATCGAGCCGTCAGAGGCCTGAGAGATAATGACGATCTCATCCTCAACTGAGGCCTTCAGGATTTTGGCAAGCCCTTTACCGATAATGGCTTCGTGTGAGGGAATATCTGAAAATGAACGGCCGTCTAAAATTTTACTGTCAAATTGTGTGGTTTGACGTTCCCTTTCCGGATCGATCCCAATAATCTGAACTCCAGCCGTCTTTTCCCCAACAGAGACCAATCCGGCCGAAAACAGTCGGGGAGTCCAGGATTCGACGTTTTTGGTAGATTCGAGAATGACCCCGATTTCAGGGATATTGTCAATGGTCTTGTACAGCGAGGGGCGGTCAAGGTAAGTCTTTTCATGAATCTGGATATGGCCCATACGGGTTCTGGTGAATTTATCGATGATGTCATTATAGCTTCCGTCTGAAAATCCGATGAACAGGGCAGCCATAAAAAATCCGCCCAGCATGCTCAATCCCGTTAAAATGGACCGCCGGCGCTGGCGGAAGATATTGCGGAATGCCATCTTTAAAGTGAACATTTTTAGATCCTTTTTCTCAGATTGCGGAGAGTGAAGACCTCCCCATCGATTTTTTCGTCAAATGAGGCTTCCAGATAGCGGATGACAGTTTTATGTCCTTCTTTGTTGGTGGGAATAAGCTCCATTACGGATGGAATTTCCCGGCCGCTGAAGGTCTTGATGTCTTTAAACATCATCTCTCTCATCAATCTACCCTTCTCATCATAAAATTTCTGCCAGGAAGGCATGTAATCTCTTTCACGGACAGCAATGATGATATGTCCCCATACGATGGGCATGTCCTCTTTGGGAATACATTTGACATACAGTTGATCGGTCTCGGGATTTTCGATCTGCGTGAGCTCAAAATGGTATGACTCGATAAACGTAAATTCTTTGACGAGGTCGTCGTTGGTATAATCCGAGCCCATCCAGGAGCTCATCATCATAGAGGGCGGAATTTTCATGACCTTGTTGGTTTTGGGGAGGTAGTTCCACATTTCCGTCCCGAATCGAAGAGTTGCAATTCCCCGTTCCTTTTTTGGTTCGAGAATGCGGATAAATGTTTTATCCATTCCGGCCGACCAGATATTCATCTTGAGGGTACGCTGCCAGTGAGGAGTGCTGATTTCCATTTCGATGACAGCAAAACTCGAAGAACTGCGGTAGAGCTCGTCCATTTTCTGTAGAATGTCTTTGACCTGTGCTTCGTCGGATGACTGAGAAAAAAGAATTGGGGAAAGTAAAAGCAGGAGTGTTGTAATAAATATAAGTGCAGGTCTTTTCATGTTAAACTCCTCATTTTTTTATCCCTTTCAGGATGATCTCGAACATAGTATCAAAACTTTCCTCTAATTTGAAGATGTTGGGATCGGTAATCCTTGTATTCATGGCCACTCCTTCCTGTCGATTGACAAAAGAGCGACCATATCATAAAATCTAGTTCAAATCGATTACAGTGATATTCTTTCATAACTTAATGATAATATTTAATTTACAATGATTTTGAATTCCAACGTTGGGAAAGCAGTGATAAACAACAAATGTGCTATAAATTCTGACAGGGAGTATTTTTATGTCAAGAACTCTTGTAACATATTTCAGCAAGACAGGTAACACAAAATATATTGCGGATGCTATCTATATGAAAGTGTCAGGCGATAAAACAATCAAGCCTGTTAATGAACTTCAGGAACATGAAATCGAGGAATACAGCCTTGTTTTTATCGGATTCCCAGTTCATTCTCACAGCATACCCTTCCCAGTTGAAGGAATCTTGAAGAATATCCCGCCGAACAAAAAAATCGCTTTATTTTCAACTCATGGGTCGCTTACTGGAAGCCGGCTTTCTCGAGAGGCTCTGGAATATGCAACCGTACTGGCCTTAAAAGCAAAAGTACTGGGCAGTTTTTCATGCCGCGGAAAAGTCTCTCTTACGGCAGTTGATGTTCTGGAGAAATCGCCAGAACATAAAGCCTGGGCAGAAATGTCTGCTTCTGCCAGCACTCATCCTGATAGAAACGACCTGGAAGACGCCAGGTCTTTTGCAAGATGGATTATGGTATTAGCCGCACAGGATTAAAATATAGGAATATTTTTACCAAACGAAATTATTTTTGGAAACGATTAAAATAAACAAATTTTTCCAGAGGCATTCTCTCCGGCCTTGTTCTTTCCGCTTCGACCTGTTTCTCAGACAGTACCGGATTTATCTGCTTAGAATGTTTGCCGACAATAATAAGTGTAATAACCTGGTATTCTTCGGGAATACCCAGTATTTCCCTGGTTTTTTTGGGGCTGAAGCCGGCAATAGGATGAGCCACAAGTCCCAGCTCGGTTGCCCTTAAAATAAGAAAACCTACGCCCATCCCCGTATCGAATTGATGATATTCTCTATCTCTGATAATACAATCGTCTTCTTTTTTGCTGAAAACCGCAACGATCATGGAAGCAGATTGCGCCCATTCGTTTCCGCGGGATAGAGCAGCATGCATATTTTTCAAAGTTTCTGGTTCGTAGACAAAAACAAAGCGCCAGGGCTGATTATTGAAACAGGAAGGAGCCAGCTGTATACTCCGGGCTAAATCTCTGATAAGTTCTTTGGTTATCTTGATCTGTTCTAAAGAGCGGTAAGCCCTCCTTTCTCGTATGGCTTTAATGATGTCCATAACTTCCCCCTTCCACTTTTAGTATTTCAACGCTTTCTTTAATATCAAGAATCTGTGGGATATCATATGTCTCCACATATGCTTCTCACTCCTTACTTTATTTTGATTACCATTTCCCATCCATCTGGAATTCTGCACTGCCCAACCAGAAACCGGACTTGGTCACAGAATCGTGTTGGGCTTGCAAAAGGTCATAATGAAATTTTTCTTCCTCAGCGATTTCCCTGAATATTTTTTTGGCAATGGGGTCATCTGTTTCTTCGGCTGCTTTTTGAAAAAAGTTGATAGCATCCATTTCAAGCTGCATGCCTATACTTAAAGCCTCGGTTTCGCCTTTTCCTTTTTCTCTCTTCATCCGTTCTTTTAATTTTTCAACCAGAGGAGCTTCTCCCTGAATCTCATGACCGCTGATATGCGTCTTCCAATCCTCCCCTCCAAGAATTTGACTGAAAAACTTGCTGAAGAGTTCAAGATGTTTTACCTCTTCTTCGGCAAGAAACCGGAACATCTTCTTGCCGCGCTCATGTTGCGTTACATCGGCCGCATGATTAAAGAACTTGCGGCCGTTGATTTCCAACAGTATGGCACCTTTGATTGCGTCTTTAATTTGTTGGCTAATTTCTGACATTAAATCCCTCCTAAAGTCTTGTTTATAGAAGCATCGTATTAGCTGGATATAATTGGAGTGGCATTCGGATCCATAGGATTGATCCTCGCCGCCAGGGAAAACAGGAATGGATAGCTCTCTTTAAGGTGACCTGTGTAAGCGATCCACACGCCGGTGATGTGTGAATAGGCCCGCATCAAATCATTGGCAATATGATCATAATCCTCTTGGGGAAGTTCTTCTAACTTGTCCTCTCTAAAGGCCAGTTCTTCGGTAAGATGAAAGATTGCCCACAAGAGGTCTGTAAAACTTTCATGCTCGAGTAGATTTGGATTTTCCAGCAATCGCATCATGAATGAGCGCTTATCAAGAAGAAAATCACGGAGTTCGCATAATTTGTCTTTATCAATTTTTATTTCATAAGAAAACTCTTGAGCTGCAGTAATAGCCTTCTGAAAGTCCTTTTTTCTCCATAAAGGCGATATTTTCAATTTCTTCTCAAGATTTTCTGCATTATTCACAAAGGCCGAAAACTGTTTGAGTAAATCCATCCCGACTTCACTGAAGAAGGTGCCGATAATCATATTTAACTTCTTCATCATTGATTGCTTATCTCTGCGGGAAAGAATGCGCTCGATAAATAAAACAACCAGCAGTACATCTATGAAAAGAAAACCAAAGTCTCCAATCATGTAAATAAAAATATGATGTGTATCACGGAAAAGAAGATAATGGATTGTATATGTCAGTGCGGAGGCAGTAATAAATATAAGACTCACATTAACCGTCCAGTTAAAAATTTTTTTCATAAAAAAATCTCCTTTAATGGAACGATCAAATTTTTATCTCCTTATTTCTATTATTTATTTTTGGCAGTATCTTTATCCTTAATAATTTTCACACAAAAGTTCAAAGTGTGCTTGTGGATGGGCACATGCTGGACATTCTTTGGGGGCTTCTTCGCCTTCATGAATATACCCGCAGTTACTGCATCTCCATTTTACCGGACTATCTTTTTTAAAAACTTTACCTTCTATGACATTTTTAAGCAGACCAAGGTATCTTTTCTCATGCTGCGCTTCCGCAACAGCTATAGCTCTCATTGTATCGGCAGCTTCAGGGAATCCTTCTTCATCTGCGATTTTGGCAAATTCAGGGTACATGGTCGTGTGTTCATGGTTCTCCCCGGCTGCAGAGGCTTTTAAATTTTCTGCTGTGCTTCCAATAATTCCCGCAGGAAAGGACGCAGAAATCTCGGCTTCTCCGCCTTCCAGGAATTTAAATAGCCGCTTAGCATGTTCCTTTTCATTGTCAGCCGTTTCCTGGAAAATATTAGCAATCTGAACGTATCCCTCCTTTTTTGCCTTAGAGGCAAAATACGTATAACGGTTTCTTGCTTGAGACTCGCCCGCAAAAGCGGTCAAGATATTTTTTTCCGTTCTAGTTTCTTTTAAGCTTTTCATTTCATCTCCTCTTTCTATACTTTTAGCTTTTCCATAAACCGTGGACACTGCAATATTCTCTGGCTTCGACTTCATCATGACTTATTGCAAAATCCGCTTCCGGAGAATCACCCGGGTTGAAAAATTTCCTGTAAGCCCGGCCATCAGAAGTGACCTCTATCCATTCAATATAATGATTTTCTTCCATCGGATGAGTAATAGTACCTACTTTTACCTTTATTCCTTTTTCAGTGCGTTCAATGACAGGGACATGTTTTTCATTGCCCTCATCTTCTGTCTTTTCCTTTTGAAGAACCATCGGCTGTCCACAGCATACAAGTTCTCCTATGCCAGTATGCAATACCTCTACAATATTACCGCAGATTTCACATTTAAAAATCTGTAATCGCTTTGTCATTCTAAATCTCCTTTTTAAATAATTCCTAATTGCTTATGTTTTGTGAAAATTTCATCCGCCAGTTTTTCTAATGCATCGAAATCTTCTTTCTTTGGGCAGCCCTTTATAATGATTGTCGAGAGAATTTCCACCTTAAGATTACCAACCGTTCCGGCAATTTGCTCCAGCATCTTTCCACCCCATCCATAGGATCCAATAACCGATACATATCTGGTTTTTGGCCTCAGGGCATTGGCAAGATAAGCTGCATATACTGCGGCTGGATGAGGACCGATCAAGACTGTTGGAGAAGCAATGATAATAGTTGCAGCATCCACAAGTGATTTTGCCAGCTCTCCAATATCTGTTTTGGTTAAATTAAAAGGTTTTACGGTTACCTCCCTTTTTATGAGGGCATCAACTAAATGATTTACCATCTTTTCCGTGCTCCCATGCATCGAAACGTACGGGATGATGACTTCGTTTTTAACCTGATCAGAGATCCAACCCTTGTAGGCATTGAGAATAAATTCAGGCTTGTTATAGATAGGACCATGGCTTGGTGCAATCATTTCAATCTTAAATTGTTCTAGTTTTTCCATGTGTTTTTTTATGAGGTTCCTGAACGGCATCATGATTTCTGCATAATACATCTTGGCTGCCTCATAGACTTTTGCCTCATCTGTTGCATATAGATCACTGGTGGCAAGATGTGACCCGAAAAGATCGCAAGGGAATAATATTTTGTCTTCTTTTAGATAAGACAGCATTGTTTCGGGCCAATGGACCCATGGAGTTATAATGAATTGGAGGGTCTTGTTTCCCAAAGATAAAGTATCTGCATCGTTTATTTCTATGAATTTATCTTCAGGGATTAACATTAGATCTTTAAGCATTCCTTTGCATTTCGCATTAGTAACAACTCTGGCATTAGGGAAGAGGTCAAGAATTTTTGGGATTGTTCCAGAGTGATCCTTTTCAGCATGGTTAGAGATGACATAATCAATTTTATCAACTCCGAGTTTCTTTAGGTTTTCTATGAGTTCTTGCGCTTTTGTAGGGTCAACTGTATCTATGAGCGCTGTTTTTTCACTGCCCTGGATAAGATATGCGTTATAGCTTGTTCCGGCAGGAAGTGGAATGAGTTCATCAAATAACCTTCTGTCCCAGTCGATCGCCCCTACGGAATGAACACCGGATTTTAATTTTCTGATAGCCATTTTATTTGCTCTTTTCAAAGCTGTCTTTTGCCACACCACATATGGGACATACCCAATCATCGGGTATTTCTTCAAAAGGTGTTCCTGGTTTTATACCTGAATCGGGATCACCTTTTTCCGGATCATAAATATAGCCGCATACAGTACATACATATTTTTCCATTTTCATTTCCTCCTTAACTTCTTTTTTTTCGTTTTTAATATATGTAGGGGCTTTTTCTGGCGATTTTCCCCCTTTAATCTGGTGAAAATAGGCATAAGTCAGCGGCTTCCCTTCTTCGAGTGTTTGAGCTTCAACAATCCTGCCGACAAATGCAGTGTGCGTGCCCGCATCCATACTCATGGCAACTTCACACTCTAAATATCCCAGAGTATTCGAAGTAACGACAGGAATCCCTGTTTTGCCTATTTTATAGTCTATTTCTCTAAATTTATTGAATTCCCTGCCAGACTTAAAACCAAAATGCCCGATGAATTTCATGGGTGTATTCTGATCTAAAATAGATACCGAAAAGACCCCGCTTTCCTGAATGTATTGATGAGTTAAATTTTCTTTGTTAATACAAACAAGAACTTGGGGGGGATCTGCTGTTACCTGCATGACAGTATTGGCAATCTGTCCGTTAAATTTATTTCCCTTTTTTGAACTTATTACATACATCCCGTAAGATATTTTATAAAGAGTTTTCATATCCATATTTCATCTTTTCCTTTTAAGACAGTTTTTGCATATGCCTTTAAAATAACCGTGTAATTCTGTTATTTCATGGCCCTGCACCTATCCTTTTTTAAAATAGCTGCACTCAATATCCAGATCTATTATCTGCCTGCATTTTTCACACAAAAAATGATGGTGAGGGGAGGTATTACCATCAAACCTTGTCTCTGTACCTGTAATAAATATAGAAGAAATAAGTCTCTTTTCTAAAAAACCATTCAAAGTATTGTACACCGAAGTTCTGGATATCGTTGGAATTTCTTTTACCAATGCTTTATATATTGCTTCAGCTGTAGGATGTATTTTGTTCGCCTCAAGATAATCTAAAACTCTCAACCTTATATAGGTAGGCGTAATCTGCTTATTCTGTAATCTAGATTTAATCGACTCCATTTCTGTAATCATTACAATTTATATTGTAAGTATTTTTTTCTTCTTGTCAATAGAAATTTTATTTTTTGCTCTTGAGCTTAAAAAAAAGCCAATTCTTATCATCTGGATCTTTACCTTTGATCTTAATAAGGCAGTATTTACCTTGAAGTTTCTTGCCCTTTATCTCTACTACTCTTTTTTCAGCCGTCGCTTCAAACGGGATATGAATGCCTTTATCCCAGATTATTACTTTTCCTGCTCCATACTGGCCTTCTGGAATGGTGCCTTCAAAACCCTCATAACCCATAGGATGATCCTCTGTCTGAACAGCTAGTCTTTTTATTCCTTCCTTTAGTGGAGGCTCTTTGGGAATTGCCCAACTTTTGAGCACGCCATTTTCTTCCAAGCGGAGATCAAAATGAAGATGTGAAGCTTGATGCCGCTGGATAACATAAACAAGCCCCTCTGTTTTTTTCTTCAATCTGGATTCACAAGGTTCTACAGTCTTGCTGAAATTTCTCTTCTCTCTATATTTTTTCAAACTCATTTTGTCACAGAAGAACTTAATAGGTGCTCATTTTTATAATGAATCACTTTTTAATGTCATTCAAATCTTTTTAAAATATTTTCAAATTTGTTTATATTGATTTTCAAATCACTAAAAACAACAGGCTTTTCTTTGTCAGGCAAAACGAGCTCCTCAAAAGAATATTTCTCCTCTTGATAAATCATTCCTACTGGAATCTTGTGCTCAGTATTTGCTCTTTCCCACGCTTTTTTCTTATCCTTGGGATCAAAGCTCGAGTCCTCCTCAATGCGATAAATATTCTTCTTAAACCATCCATATGTATTTACTTTATTCTGGGTAACACAAGGGCTGAGAATATCAATCAAAGCAAATCCATTATGGCTCATCCCTTCTTCGATGAGAACTGCTAAATGAGAGGGTTCTCCAGAAAAACCGCGGGCAATAAATGTTCCTCCTGCAGCAAGAGCCAGCTGAGGACCGTCTAAGGGATATTCCTTAGATCCATATGGTGAAGATTTGGAAACAAAACCCAGGCTGCTCGTCGGCGAAGTCTGGCCCTGAGTTAGGGCATAGACTCGATTATCAACAACCAAATAGGTAATAGATATGTTTCTCCTCAAGGCATGTATGAAATGGCCCATTCCGATGGAGTAAGCATCGCCATCTCCACTCACTGCCACCACATGAAGCTCAGGATTCGAAAGCTTGATCCCTGTAGCTACGGGCAAAACACGACCATGAAGGCCGTGGAATCCATAGGCTTTAAAATAATTGTTTAATCTCCCATGACATCCGATTCCAGTCACTATAACTAACTGCTCAGGTTCAATTTCAAGCGATACAACTGCGCTTTTCAGAGCATCGAAAATGGCGTAAATTCCGCATCCAGGACACCAGGTTGGATCCTCTAAATGATAATCGAGTTTCGTCCTCATCTAGATTGCCCTCTGGATTGGAATCGAAATTTCTTGGGGTGTGAAGGCATTGCTTGAGTATTTTCTGATATTTTTTACTTCAATCAATGTCCTTACCTGGCTATTTATCAATGTGTTCAATTGTCCTGTAAAATTATTCTCGACAACAAAAATTTCTCTACTCATTGATAAAAATTGATCAACTTCCTTCTTAGGAAAAGGCCACAGAGTTCTTAACTGGAGAAATTTTGCCTTGATTCCTTTTTCTTTTAGTTGTTTTACAGTCTCTTGAATAGGAAGCTCCCAGAGCCATGTTAAGAGCAGCCAATTCGTCTTCAGTTTGAATAACAACCCCATTAAATTGGGGCAAATAAATTGCCAGCCACTGCCATATTTCTGTAGCCGGACAAATAGGATAGGCAGCAAAAAACCTGCATCCCGCTGCCAAAGCTCCTAAAGCAATGGCTTCATCTCCTGAAAGGAGAAGTCTGTTTTCATCCTTTTTTTTCAGAAGTGAATGGCGGTTCCTATCTTTAATGATTTTCTTTGCCTCTTCAAAGCCTAAATTTATGGCATTAATATTTTTCTGGACAATTCTTTCCCCTTTTTTCTCTAAAAAAATTTCAGAAATTACTTTTTTTATAATCGAGAAATCCAGATCAAGTATATTGCTCAAGGCTCCCAGGGCTATCATATTTTTAAATATTTCCTTGCCAAAATTCTTTTTTGCCAGTTTCTTTAAAAGAAACTGATGATGAGTTATTTTACAGGTTATAGAAGGAGCGAGCTTAACAAAATCTTCACCATCGCAGAGGATAACTCCTCCCTTAGCCATTTTTTTTCCGTGTCTAATGATAGCTTCGCAATCAAATGCCATAAGAACATCCAGCTTATCGGCTCTTCCATAAATTCTCTCAACACTAGCCCTGATTGTGTAATTGGTCGGTTCTCCTCTTATATTGGAAGGGAAATCCCTGTAGGAAACAATCTCCCATCCTGATCTTTTCAAAATTTTTGCTAGAATATTTCCTGTAAAAAGAACGCCATCCCCTGCTTTTCCCGCTATCATTACTGAAGTATGATTTATCATCATTGCTTTTCTTAGCTATTTTATATGATAAATTTAGTTGATATATAGGGTTCGAGGATACAAGATTATCCTACAAACTCTTTTGCACCTGCACCAATCTCGATCCGTGAATAATCCAGGTTAGGTTTAGTTCATTTGTTTTTAAGTGCTTTTACAAAATATTTTTACTTTTAAGGAAGTATTATGTCAAGGAAAAATTATTAGTATACTTATCATTTCTGTAGAATTAATATTTTTAATTCTATGTGAATTTAAAATAACCCAGCAACAAGGTCAGGTTTGTAGTTTTGGCTATTTACAGCGATTCTTTAAGCAAGTTGGTCAATTCAGTCTGTCTGGCCTGTCTTGTCAATCCAGTTCTATAAGGACCGAATTTTCTGCCGTATTCATTGACACAAGATATGAGTTTATTATAATTATATTTTCCTTTTAATTGCAATTTTAAAAACAATTAGCCTGGATTATTCACGGATCGAGGAGGGGAAGATCAACATTTATGAAATATGCGATCAGGAAGCAAAAGTCACCAAAGCTGGAATTGGTATCTTATTTTGTTGTGACTATACGATGATCAAAAAAGAGAAATAATAAAAGGAGGGATTGTAATGGAAAAATGGGAATGTACTGCGTGTGGTTACATTTATGATTCTGAAAAAGGCGATCCTGAAAACGGGATTGAACCTGGAACTGCCTTTGAGGATTTACCCGATGATTGGGTTTGCCCACAATGTGGAGTGGGGAAAGATTTTTTTCAAAAGGTTTCATAAAATCGGCAAAGGATTGCCTGTGAGAAAAATATAGTCTATAATATTTATAGGATTAATAGACGGAGAAAAACGTGTCAGACTTAAAGCCGGATAAGACATTGGATTGTATAGGACTATTTTGCCCGGAACCTCTTTTTCAAACACGGGAGCAAATGGACAGTATTGAAGTAGGTAAAGTATTAGAGGTGCTGGCAGATGATCCCGCTGCCGAAGAAGATATTAAACGATTTGTTAAAAGAACAGGTCATGAAATCATTAAATTCGAGAAACAAGAAGATCATATAAGATTTTTGATAAAAAAATCACAGTAGGAGGAAATAATGAAAGGAGATTCAATATTATATGTCCAAACCAGCGATCATCCAGAGAGACAATACTCACCACTCGTTCTGGCCCAAACAGCCAAGGCTATGAATATCGAGGCAAAAGTATATTATTTAGGTCAGGGATTAAGGATTTTAACTCCCGAGGCCGCAGAAAAAATTAAATTAGATACTTTCCCATCCATTTACGAAATGATCAAGAAGACTCTTGATATGGGGATCGAAATTTATGTATGTGAGGCTTCTAAACAGATGCTGGGATGGGAAAAAATCGATTTGATCCCAGGGATTAAAATAGTAGGCGCTGGCACTTTAAATGACCTCGCACTGGATGCAGGCGCAACCATGTGGTTTTAGGAAGGATTAATCATGAACGCCTATCTGGATTATCAGTCATCCAAACCGGTCGACCCAAGAGTCATTGAGGCCATGATGCCTTATTTTCAGGATAAATTCGGAAATTCTTCTTCTCTGCATCAAATAGGGGATGAAGCAACAAAGATAATGGAGGAATCGCGGCAGACCATTGCGAATTTTATCAATGCTGAAAAAGATGAGATTATATTCACCTCCGGGGCAACTGAATCTAATAATCTTGCTCTCATCGGTTTTACCATGCGTAACAAACATGAAGGAAACCACATTATTATTTCAGAAATCGAGCATATTTCCATCCATAACATTGCCAAATATTTGGTGAAACTTGGGTTTACTATTTCCAAAGCCCCGGTCGATCAGTATGGCCGGATACATCTTGAGAAAATCAAAGATCGTCTTACAGATAAAACAATTCTGGTCTCTATCGGATATGCCAATAATGAAGTTGGAACCATTCAACCCATTGCCCAAATAGGAACATTTTGCAGAGAAAATAAAATAACATTTCATACAGATGCAGTTGCTGCGGAAGGACTGCTGCCGTTGGATGTCAAAAGAGATAATATCGACTTGATGACGCTCTCTTCAAATGATATTTACGGCCCCAAAGGAATAGGGGCTTTGTACATAAAAAAAGGTATTAGGCTAAATCCTATTATCGTAGGTGGAGGACAAGAACGTGGTTTGCGTTCAGGGACGGAAAATATCCCAGGAGTAGTGGGAATGGCCAAGGCTGCGGAAATCATGCAAAAGGAAATGGATAAGGAAGCAGAAAGGTTGCTAGGCTATCGCAATAAGCTAATTAAGAATATTATGGAGAAAATTCCCCGGGCCTATCTAAACGGACATCCCGAAGAGAGGCTACCTAACAATGTCAATGTGAGATTTGATGGCATCGAAGGAGAATCCCTGCTTTTATTATTAAATGATAAAGACATTTCCGTTTCTACAGGATCCGCATGCTCATCCAAAACATTGGAACCTTCACACACCTTGATCGCCTTAGGGCTTCTTCATGAAGAAGCGCATGGATCTATGGAATTAAGCCTTGGCAAATTTAACACAGATAACGATGTCGAAACCTTACTTAAAGCATTGCCTGAAACTGTAGATAGATTGAGAAAGTTATCGCCGCTATATAAATAGTAGGAGAAGTATTATGAAATCAACTGCATATTCAGAAAAAGTCCTTGACCACTTCAGAAAACCTAGAAATGTCGGAGAAATGGAAGGGGAAGACATTGCTAAAGGAAGAGTAGGTAATCCTGTTTGTGGCGATGTAATGGAATTTTATATTAAAGTCAAAGACAATCAAATCAAGGATATAAAATTTCAGACATTTGGATGCGGCTCAGCCGTGGCTACAGCCAGTATGATTACAGAAATGGCAAAGGGAAAAACCCTGGAAGAAGCTTTAAAAATAACCCGAAAAGATGTAGCTGATGAATTGGATGGATTGCCGCCAATTAAGATGCATTGTTCAAACCTCGCTGCTGATGCTCTCAGGGATGCAATAAAAAATTACCAGAATAAACAAGTTCTTGCTCCAGAAACCACGAGCAAAGATAAAAAACTTTCCAAGGAAATCGCCGGGGAAAAAGAATTCTTGAACAAAGGTGTTTTTCATGATGCCAGCGATGTCTCTCTTTTTAAGGAAAAAAGAACATTCATCGTCGATAGAGGAGAAAAATCTATTACAACTGCCATTGAATTGGCCAAACACATTTCCAGAGTGGTGTTTTTAACCCCAGGAAAGGATGTTTCCACAAGTAAAGAACTGATTACAAAATTGAAACAAGCAAATGTCAAAATTCTCTACGAATCTGAGCTATTAGAAATTCAGGGCATACAAACGGTTGAAAAAGTCGTCATCCATGACCTGAATGAAGACACGAAATATGAATTGTTTGTTGATGCCGTTATCCTCCTCTAGCCTGGATTATTTATAAAAACTGCCGACAACAGGGATATTTTGTGATAGACTTTTTAGAAGAGGCGGTAATGGTAAATTCAGTAAAAACAAAAGGAATCATTCTGGCGGGAGGCGCAGGAACCCGGCTCTATCCCCTCACCGAAGTTATGAGTAAACAGCTCCAGCCTATCTATGACAAACCAATGATCTATTACCCGCTGAGCACGCTTATGCTGTCCGGGATCCATGACATCCTTGTCATCTCCACACCCACTGATATGCCAAGATTTCGTGATCTCCTCAAGGACGGTTCGCAATGGGGAATACGGCTTTCCTATGCTGTCCAGGAAAAACCCAAAGGCATCGCACAGGCCTTTCTTATCGGAGAAGAGTTTATCGGCAATGACCAGGTCATCCTGATCCTGGGTGACAATCTGTTTTATGGGGATTACGATTTTCTACGCGATGCGTTACCGACCAATACCGGCGCTACTATTTTCGGATATTATGTAAACAATCCTGAAAGATACGGGGTGGTTGAATTCGACCAGAATGAAAAAGTCGTCAGTATCGAGGAAAAGCCGGAGATCCCGAAATCCAATTATGCTGTAACAGGCTTATATATTTATAACAACGAAGTCGCTGACTTCACAAAAAGCCTCAAACCATCGGATCGGGGAGAACTGGAAATCACTGATCTCAACCTGGAATATCTAAAAAGAGGAAAACTTCGCGCGAAGATCATGAGAAGGGGCATTGCATGGTTGGATACCGGAACACCTGAAAGCCTGCTTGACGCATCCTCTTTTATTTCAACCCTTGAAAAGCGTCAGGGATTAAAATTCGGATGCCCGGAAGAAGTGGCCCTTCGGATGGGATTTATAGATACAGATCATTTGAAAAAGCTCATTCAAATCCTTCCGGATTGTCCATACCGGGATTATCTCTCCACCATCCTGAAAGAAAATATCTAGTTTTGTGCTTAATGCCATAAAAAAGATCATCTGAAATGACACGAATTATCAACTCTGTTGCCCCGGTCCGGATCTGTGATCTTGGTGGCTGGACCGACACATGGTTTGCTGAGCACGGCAAAGTCTTGAACATCAGTGTTAGTCCCTTTGTTCAGTGCCAGATGGTTCTCAAAGAGACAAAACAAGGGAAGGGAAAGGTAACCATCTATGCTGAAAACTACTCTCAGCGCTATACAATTGATCCAACGGAGATCGTATATGACAAACATCCGCTGCTGGAGGCGACTGTTGATGCGATGAACATTCCTCTTGACCTAGACATTGAAGTGAGCATTTACTCCGAAGTGCCTGGCGGGTGTTCTACTGGCACGTCTGCGGCGGTATCGGTGGCATTGATCGGCGCACTTGACATGCTGACCCCGGGCCGTATGACTCAAGGCGAGATCGCCACAAAGGCCCATGAAGTGGAAACCCGCTATCTGAAACTCCAATCCGGAATACAGGATCAGATCGCATCCACATATGGCGGTATTTGCTACATCGAGATGACCCGGTATCCAGAGTCTCAAGTTTCTCATATACATATCCCCAATACTGTCTGGTGGGAACTGGAATCACGCCTGTCTCTCGTTTATCTGGGAGAGACTCATAAGTCCTCGGATGTTCATGAAAAGGTTATCCGTGAGCTCGAAGGAGCAGGTCCTGACTGCGAAAAGATCAAAGCCCTGCGACTCCCCCCGGAAAAAGGTAAAAAGGCCCTGTATGCCGGCGATTTTGAGGCTCTGGGCGCTGCGATGTGTGAAAACACAGATGCCCAGGCTGATCTGAGTCCTCACCTGATTTCAGAGGCCACAAAACAGGTTATCGAGATTGCCCGGCATCACGGAGCACTAGGCTGGAAAGTTAATGGAGCAGGTGGCAAAGGGGGTTCTATCACACTTCTAAACAGCCCTTCCCCCAGTAATAAGAGAAAGATGCTTCGAAATATCGAATCCGCCAACAGCAAGTTCAGACATATTCCTGTTTATCTGAGCCGTTACGGATTGAGAGTATGGGAAACACACTGACAGATCCATGAATGCGTGAAAAAGGAGAGAACATGAAACGGTCAGAGATCAACGCAGCGATTCGCGAAGCCTTGGCAGCCTTTGAACGCCATGGCTGGACACTGCCACCTAATCCGAGGTGGGATGTTACCGACTTCGGGCTGGACGAGTTTATGAGCAAGGGTCTTGTCCTGGTGAATCTGACTGAACAGCCGGAATACTGCGAGAAGCTGATGTATGCCAGACAAAACCAGGTAGCTCTCCGGCATTATCACAAATCCAAAAAGGAGGATATTATCTGCCGCTGGGGAAAGCTGGCGATCCAGGTTTTTTCAGACAGAGACACTATGCGGCTTCAGGTCAACGGAGAAGAACGTGATATCCCCACTGCAAAATCATTGATCTTAAAAGCAGGGGAACGGATTACTTTAGTGCAAGGAGTTCCGCATACGTTCTGGGCTGAATCAGAGTATGTGATCATCGGCGAGGTGTCGACCGCCAATGACGACCTGCATGATAACTTCTTTGCAGACGAACAGATCAGTCGCTTCAGCAAGATCGAAGAAGACGAACCAGCTATCGTAAGACTGATCAGCGAATAAGTCCGGCAAAATAGATCAGGAGGAAATCGTGAGAAAACTCAGCAGCATTGCCCCGGAATGGTGGGACTATACTACCCTGGATGAAGAAATACAGGCCGATGCGGCAAAACTCACTGTAAAGGATATCGAACAGCTCTCCAGGCCCGGTTTTAGTATCAAGATATTCGACTCAAGAGAATCCTTTTATATGGCAGAAGCCCTTGAATATATAAAGGTCTGGAAAGAAGCAACAGAAAGCCGCCCTGCCGGCATATGCGGCCCCATCGGGCCGACCGAACAGCTCCCTCTGGTTGCCCAATTGGTTAATGACCTGGAGATCGATCTTAAAAATGCGCATTTCTGGGGAATGGACGAATGGGTTATCGGCAACAAGGAAGTCGGGCTGGATCACCCGCTCAGTTTTGCCCGGTCGGATATGGATCTCTGTTTTAACCGGATCGATAAAAAATGGGCCATGCCAATGGAAAATATCCACTTCCCAACAGCAGCCGGCATTCAAGATTTTTCAAACAGTTTTTTTGAGATAAAATGTCTTCTTATGCAGGGAGGACAGGGAGAGGTCAAACACTGGGCCTTCAATGACCCGCTAAAAAGAGAAGGGCAGTATAAAGACACCCCCCCCTCTCCCGAGGAGTACAGAAAACTCAAAACAAGGGTTGTCGATCTTCATCCGATGACCCTGATCCAAAATGCCAGAACATCAGGAGGAGGCGTGGTCAGCAATATCCCTGAGCGCGCTGTAACCGTAGGCCCTGTTGAGACCTGGAAGTCTGAAAAAGTCTCTATCTGGCATTTTGGAAGTCACGACAATCCATTCGGAATCCGCTTGACCGCATTTATGATCTCAAAGATAATACCTGATTCATCTGTTCCGATGTCCCTTCTGGCCGATCATCCCAATGTCCAGTTCAATTACTACAGGGAAGGGATCGGAACCTGCGAAGTTGAAATGCACTAATAATTAATTCAAAGGATAAAACATGATCGTATTAGCACTTGGCTGCCATCCTGATGATATCGAATTCATGATGGGAGGCACATTGATCCTTCTAAAGAAAAAAGGCCACACTCTTCATTATATGAATATCGCTAATGGCAGCTGCGGCACACAAACCCAAAGCAGGGATGATTTTATCAAGATCCGGAGAGAAGAAGGCAAAAGTGCAGCCTCTTTCATAGGGGCGATCTTTCACGAAAGTCTAACAGATGATCTGGATGTTTTCTACACACAGAAATTGATCCGCAAAGTTGCAGCCACCGTCCGTCAGGTGCAGCCGGATATCCTTCTTGCCATGTCCATGGAAGACTACATGGAAGACCATATGAATGCGGCAAAAATCGCAGTAACAGCCGCATTCATCCGGGGAGTGCCTAACTACAACACCGATCCTCCAACCTCTCCCTATATCAAGGATATTGCCTTATATCATGCTCTTCCTTATGGGCTCAAAGACATGATGAGAAGAAAGATCTATCCGGAGTCTTATGTGAATGTCGGCTCGGTAATGGATAAAAAAACAGAAATGCTGGCCAAACACGAGAGCCAGAAAAACTGGCTTCACAAAAGCCAGGGACTCGATTCCTATCTCAGAACCATGGCAGATATGACAAAAGAGGTCGGGTCCATGTCAGGAAAATTTGAATTTTCAGAAGGATGGAGGAGGCACAGCTATCTGGGATATTCCTCGACCGATATAGACCCTCTCAAGGACATCCTCGGGGATCTATACTTCAAGTCTTTACTGACTTGATCAGGCTTTCGGCTTTTTGTGTCAGGACATCCCAATTGTTTTCTGCAATGGCTTTTTTATCAAGAAGTGCAGTGCCTATCCCCACACAGCACGCCCCATTTGTAATAAATTCTCTCGCGTTATCCAAATTGACTCCTCCGGTAGGCATAAGCCTCACTTGAGGAAGCGGCCCCTTAATATCTTTAAAGTATTTGGGTCCCACAGAAGTGGCAGGGAATATTTTTACTATATCAGCCCCCATCTCCCATGCGGAGATGATCTCGGTTGGAGTGAATGCTCCCGGCGCTACAAGCTTGCCGTACCTGTTGCATAGCTTGATCATTTCCGGATTGGTGACCGGAGAGACAACAAAATCGGCTCCGGAATGGATAACAAGAGCAGCAGTTTCCGGATCAAGAACACTGCCGGCCCCGAGCAAAATATCCTTTGATTTCTTTTTTGATATTGTGTGGATCACATTGACGGCATCTGGAGTCGTCATTGTTATTTCAATGGCTTTAACACCACCCTCCTGGACGGCACGGATGACTTTTGCCAATTTTTCTGTATCGGCCATCCTGATAACAGCGATGACTTTTGTAGATAAAATGACATCAAAAGCTTCATCTTTATTCACTGTATTCTCCTCAAACTATCAAAACATTTAGCACAGCCATTTTATAACAATTGTAACCTTAATTTAAACCTGCTTTATTCATAAAGAGAGGTTTAATATGCTGGTTATAGATGTTATCCGTAACATTTTGAGCAATGGTTTTTTTATGTTTATTAAGGGTAAATAGATATCTCTCCCCCATCTCAGCCGCGACTTTATAGGAGATGTGTAGCATCTGCCGGAACTGTCCATTAAACTGCTTGTTCGCCGGAACATGTTTTAATGTATTCACAAAGACTGATTCGTCCCATTTGAGAACTTCTTCCGGTAAAGGAAGTTTATCTTTTTCAATATGAATGACCGTAGCATAGGGCTCGCATAATTCATCATAACGGGAATAAGCTCTCCAATACAGTTCTTTTACCAGCTCCAGCCCGTCTCCTCCTGCCTGCGCAAGACCGGTCATTTCTTCAAGCCATGTTGTTCCTGCTGTTTTTAGGTGCAATCCCGCATCATGTCTTATTATAACTTCTCTGATAGGATCATAGAGAGAAAATTTATCACTGCCGGAATGAACGCTCAGTTTAAGATCCTCTGGCAGTGATAATTCCTTAACCGCCCAATGGAGGAGCAGTATATCCTGCTCAAATTCTCGAATGAATCGAGAAACATCACCCACATAATCCACGCCTTTATTAAATTGCCCTGTGAATTTGGGAGCAATTGTCTGCACAGGAATCTTCTCCCGGGATATTGCAGAGAGAATAAAAAGCATCTCCATAGGACTTTGAGCCTTTTCTGTTTCATCCAGGGATATTTCGACAATAAAGGGATCACCTCTCTTCCTGAATAGGATGTAGCGATAGATCCTTCCAGCCTCCTGGACAGCAAAAAGAAACTTTCGGGCAGTTTTTTCAATATATTCTGTTGTGATTTCAAACGGCTCTTTTAA
>CBDVEQ010000005.1:0-34146 GCA_965373045.1 uncultured bacterium
CACCGCCACCTTCAAAATCGGTTGTGGACATTTTAGTCCCATTGCATCCAATGTTTGGTTTGCCATTTTATTTCTCCTTTTGTTTTCCTTTTTTGATTTTAAAACGAGAACGTAATTGTTGCGTCTTTAATCTCGTTGATAAATGTTGTGGCCCCGATAATCTCAACACTTTCCCTGAAGTCTTCTTTCTTCAAGTCTTTTGCATCTAGGGCCAGTTCACATGCGTAGATTTTGGCTCCCAGTTCAACCACACCATCGTAAAGCTCAATTAAATTCGGGAGCCCTTTTAAATCTTGCATTTTTTCCATTTCGCCTTTCACTAGGGCCGGTGCCCCGCCCGGGGTGAAGAAAAGGACTACATCGTCACCCGATGCCACAGCCGAAGATGCGAGAATGAAGACAGGATAAACATTCGGCGGAGCCGAACCATTACATGTAATTGCCATCTTTGCCATCTTTTTTTTCTCCTTATTTATTTTTTTTAGTATCGGCATTATAGTCTATTTTATTGCCTTAAGTTATGAACCATTTTTTCGACTTAGCATGTGCTTTTTTCTTATATAAACATTTCTCTTCTAGCCGGGTTAGGCCCCAATTTACGTATCTCCTCTGTGAACTCCTTGACTACTTCCGCATAGCGCGGCCCCTCAGAAGCCGAAATCCACGAGAGCCGGAGACGCCCGGAGTCCAATCCGAGACTCTCAAAAGTCTTGTTCCAAACCGCAAACCTTCGGCGTGCGTAATAATTCCCCTTTATGTAGTGGCAATCCCCCGGGTGGCATCCGGCTATTATTACTCCATCTGCGCCGCCAAGAAACGCTTTGACCACAAACATTGGGTCGATGCGGCTCGAACACATCACACGGATAGTCCTGAACGTAGGAGGCATCTGCAACCTGCTGACGCCGGCCAGGTCTGCACCGGCATATGAGCACCAGTTGCAGAGAAATGCTACTATTCTTGGTTCAAATTTCTTATCCACTATTCTCTCCTCAGGCCGTTGCCGCATCAACAGCGGAAAGTATCTGGTCTCTCTCGAAGCCTTTCTGCTCTACCGCTCCGCTCGGGCACGCCGCTGCGCAGCAACCACAGCCTTTGCAGAGTATTTGATTCACTTTGCATACCATCTCGCCCTCTGTCGTTTCGGCAAGTTCAAGAGCATCAAATTCGCATACCTCGACACAAGTGCCGCACCCGCTGCAGATATCTTCATTCACCGAAGAAATCGTGGCCTCGGTTTCATACTCATCTTTGCTCAAAACTGTTGCCGCCCTTGAGGCTGTTGCTTGAGCCTGAATTATACTTTCATCTATTCCCTTTGGCGAATGGGCTAGGCCGCATAAATAGACTCCATCTGAAGCAAAATCAACCGGACGAAGCTTCATGTGCGCCTCAAGGAAAAAATTATCCTTGTTTAACGGAACTTTCAATAATTTTGCAATAGTATCGTTGCCTTTATCGGCAACAATCCCAGTGGATAAGACAACAATGTCCACAGGGAACTGAACAGGTCTTTGCAATGTCCTGTCAAAGATTTCCACCTGCAATCCACTGCCATTTTGGCTGACTTCAGGTTTCCGGTCTTCGTCGTATCTTATGAACAAGACATTCTTTCGTCTCGCCTCAGAATAATAGCTCTCGCTAAACCCGTATGTTCTTATATCCCGGTAGAGAACATAAACATTTGTTTCAGGGGAAAGTTCCTTTATTTTTAATGCGTTCTTTACGGCTTCTGAACAACAAACCCTTGAGCAGTAGGATCGTTCTTCATCCCGGGAACCGACACACTGTATCATGACAACACTCTTTGGAAAACCATTGTTGCCTGGAATTGACCACTTTCCATTTTTCGCCAGGCGCTCCTCAAGTTCAACTTGAGTTAAGACATTTTCATTCTGACCGTATAAATACTCTTTAGTCTCATATTCCTTTGCGCCTGTAGCTACAATCACCACACCATGTTCAAAATCTATTGTTTTTCCTTTGATGGTTATGGTCGTTTTAAAATTTCCGATTGAACCCTCAATATCTTCTATTTTGGCTTCGGTATACAAATGGATCTTTTTTGCGTTTTTCACTTTATCGATGAGGATTTCCAGCCCCTTCTGTGGATCGTCTTTATTCAACAAGTATTGAATGTGTCTCAGGTTTCCGCCCAACTCTTTTTCTTTTTCGACGAGGTAGACATCGTATCCTTGACTGGAAATCTCGATGGCGGCAGACATGCCGGCAGCTCCTCCTCCAATGACCAGAGCGGATTTAATAATAGATACAGACCTTTTCTGCAAAGGTTCCAATAATCGTGCTTTCGCCACAGCCATTCTTACCAAGTCTTTAGATTTGGCAGTTGACTTTTCCGGTTCGCTCATATGCACCCATGAGCACTGATCTCTAATATTTGCCATTTCAAAAAGATATGGGTTTAGTCCGGCTTCACGGATTGTGTTTCTAAAGAGAGGTTCGTGAGTTCTTGGTGTACATGAGGCAACAACGACACGGTTTAAATTATGTTTTTCAATTTTTTCTTTTATTATTTCCTGAGTATCATTGGAACAGGTATAAAGATTGTCCTCTGCAAAAACAACATTTGGAAGTGTTTTTGTATATTCAACCACTCCAGGAACATTGACGATTCCGCCAATATTTGTTCCGCAGTGGCATACAAACACTCCAATTCTTGGTTCCTGCCCTGCAACGTCTATTTCGGGCGGAAATTCCTTTGTCGTGATCAAGCTTCCTTTCATTTCCTTTAAAAGAGTTAAGACTTTAGATGAAGCACCCGATGCCTGCATGATTGTCTCAGGAATATCTTTAGGTTCTGTGAACGGTCCGGCGACATAAACTCCCTCACGAGTCGATTCAACAGGATTAAAGGTGGATGTCTTACAGAACTTGAATTCATTCAATTCGATGCCGAATTTTTCGGCGATTTCTTCTGCGGATTTTGGAGGAACCATCCCGACAGACAGCACAACCAGCTCATATTCACGAGAATTCTTCTGATTTTCTTCATCAAAATATTCGATTAAAAGATTTTTTGTTTGAGGGATTTCTCTGATTGAAGGAGGACGACATCGAATATATTTGATCCCAAGCTCCTTTCCCTTTATATAATAGTCTTCAAATCCCTTAGAAAATGCACGCATGTCCATAAAGAAGATATCACATTCCAAATCCGCACCTGCGTGTTCCTTAGCAATGATGGCTTCTTTTGTGGCGTACATGCAGCAGACCGAAGAACAGTAATCCCTTTCACAATCGCGTGAGCCGACACACTGGATAAATCCCACTCTTTTTGGCTTTGTTTGATCGCTGGGCCTAAAAACATGGCCCAGATACGGCCCGGTCGTCGATAGAATCCTTTCAAATTCTACGGAAGTGACAACATTTGGATATCGATCATATCCCAGTTCTTCTTTTACTGTTGGATCAAATGAATCAAATCCTGGAGACAATATGACCGCACCAACATTCAAATCAAGTTTCTTTTCTTCTTGATCAAAATCAATGGCATCGGCTTCACAGAATTCCTTGCAGATTTGACATTCATCCTTGAGTTTATGCACGCAGTATCTGTCATCGATGATTGCTTTGTTGGGAACAGCCTGAGGATAGGAAATGTAAACCGCAGATCTCGGGATGAGTCCTTCATTATATTCATCGAGAATCGGGACAGCCTTGTTCTTGGAGACGTCCTCTAGCTTGATCCTCTCCGTAGGGCAGATCGAAGCACAGGCTCCACAGGTTTGACATACGTCAGACTGTGCATCAAAAGGCGGGCTTACGACTCGCTTGGATCCACGACCGGAGAAACTGATGGCATTAATACCCATCCGTTCCTGACAGACTCTGACACACAGCCCGCAGAGGATGCAGTCGTCGTTTTTCTTCTCCATCCGCGTTTCTGTCACGCCCAGCTCGGCGGCTACTTTCTGGATCGCCTTCGAGTCCGGGCATCTGGCCAACAGGAGTTCCGCCATCACTTTTCGCGTCTTGACAACTTCTTCGGTATCCGTCTGGACAGACAAACCATTGATGGCTGGATACGTGCATGAAGCCTGAATGGATTTTCTGTTTCCCTGAGCTACTTCCACCAGGCATAATCTGCACGCTCCATACGGAGTCAGGGCTTTATTATGGCAAAGGGTGGGGACCTTTAATCCAGTACTTTCGATACATTCCAGTAGTGTTTTGCCTTCTGGGAATTCTCCCGTGTTACCGTTTATAGTCAGCTTTACCACTTTGGTCACTCCTTCCTTTCTAAGTCACATCGAAGACATCGTTTGGCTTCGGCCATTGCCGCGGCCTCACTCAACCCCAGTTCAACCTCTTTGAAGCTTGCCATTCTCTCTTGGATGGGTAGGGCGGGCATCTCAGGCTTTTTGAGGTTTGCGCTCTCTTCTTCGGAAAGGACAACGGCCTCAACCTGAACGGTGGGCCGGGTCACTTCATACTTGGGTTCCAGTTTCTCTCCACGCACATATTTGTCTATCATCCGGGCCGCAAGTTTCCCGTGGGCCATGGCACCGGTGACGGTATTCGGACCGGAGACAACGTCCCCACCGGCAAATATCCCCTCTACATCCGTGAGAAGGGTTTCCGGGTTGACTTCAAGCGTGCTCCATCTGGAAACTTTCAATCCGTTCTTTTTGACCAGCAAGGAAACATCCGGTTCCTGACTGATGGCATAGATCAGGGAATCGACATCAACCTTGAATTCAGATCCTTCTATCGGAACAGGTCTTCTTCTGCCGCTTTCATCCATATCCCCGAGCTTCATTCTGATGCACTTTATCCCCTCTATTTTGCCGTTTTTGGACAGGACTTCGATGGGCGTTACGAGCAATTGGATATCGATGTCCTCAAGCTCCGCTTCCTTGACTTCACTCTCGATGGCGGGCATCTCGGCCTTTGTCCTCCGGTAATAAATACTGGTGTCCTTCCCCAAACGTTTGGCGACCCGGGCCGCGTCGATAGCCGAGTTTCCGCCGCCGACAACAATGACCTTGTCTCCAAGCTTGACCTCGCCGCCTCCGTTGTAATCCCGCAGGAATTGCACGGCATCGATCACTCCCTCGGAATCTTCGTTGGGTATCTTCATTTTGAGGCCCTTATGAGCTCCGGTAGCAATGAATACGGCTTTATTGTCTTTTTTAAGTTTATCAAGGGGGATATCTTTTCCTATCGTCGTATTTGTTTTTATTTCAACACCAAGGCTTTTGATCCTGTCTATTTCATATTTCAGCACATCCCTGGGCATTCTAAATTCGGGAATGCCCCAATACAGCATTCCTCCCGGCTCAGACTGGCTTTCAAAAACAGTGACTTTGTAGCCTTCAAGAGCCAGGTAGTGGGCGCAGGTCAACCCGCCCGGCCCGGAGCCGATTACAGCGATTCGTTCCTTTCTCTCCGGTTTGGGCTGCAATCCCAGGTTGACATCATGTCTCATTTCATAGTCGGCCAGAAAGCGTTTGAGAGCTTTGATGGCAATCGGATCGTCCCACTCCCCGGCCACACACTTTCCTTCACACGGGCTGTCACAGACACGCCCACAGACCAGAGGTAGAGGATTTTCTTTGAGGACGACTCTTACGGCTTCATCAAATTTTCCCTGAGCGATCAGCCCGATATAACTGGGAACATCCTGGGAGATAGGGCAGGTGTGCTGACAGGCCGATGAAATGATGCTCTTACAGACTAAAGCAGGACATCTTTTGTATTTGATGTGTTCGATGTATTCATTCCGGAAATACTTCAACGTGCTCAAGACAGGATTAGGCAAGGTCTGGCCCAATCCACACATGGATCCCTTTTTGACCGCATGGCTGATGTCTTCCAGGAGCTCGAGGTCACTTTCCTCGCCCTCTCCCCGGCATATTTTTTTCAGTATATCAAGCAGCGCGCCCGATCCTTCACGGCATGAAGTGCATTTCCCGCAGGATTCGTCATTTGTGAACTCGATAAAGTATTTGGCCACATCCACAACACAGGTTTCTTCGTCCATGACGATCATTCCGCCCGAACCCATGATCGAACCGGCTTCCGTCAGCCTTTCATAATCGACAGGCAGATCCAATAAGCTGGCTGGGATACATCCTCCTGAGGGCCCGCCTGTCTGGATGGCTTTGAATTTCTTATTTTTAGGGATTCCTCCGCCGATATCATAAATGATTTCTCTGAGGGTGATCCCCATCGGGACTTCCACCAGTCCCGTATTGTTGATCTTCCCGACAAGAGAGAAAACTTTTGTCCCTTTACTGCTTTCTGTACCGATGCCGGCGAACCAATCCGCCCCTCTACTGATGATGGCTGGAACGGTCGCCCAGGTTTCCACATTATTGATATTGGTCGGTTTTCCCCATAATCCAGACTGAGCCGGATAGGGCGGTCTTTGTGTCGGTTCGGGCGGACGGCCTTCTATTGAAGCGATGAGCGAAGTCTCTTCACCGCAGACAAAGGCCCCCGCTCCCTGCTTGATATGGATATCAAAACTGAAATCCGTGTCGAATATGTTTTCGCCGATAATTCCGTATTCTCTGGCCTGGTCGATGGCCAATTTTAATCGTTCCATAGCCAGAGGATATTCGGCTCTGATATAAACATAACCTTGGCTGGAACCAATGGCTCGGGCTCCGATCAACATGCCTTCCAGAACAGAATGGGGGTCGGCCTCGACGATACTCCTGTCCATATAGGCCCCCGGATCCCCTTCGTCGGCATTGCATATGATATATTTGACGTCCCCTTCTGCTTTTCGGCACAATTCCCACTTGAGACCGGTCGGAAATCCGCCGCCGCCCCGGCCTCGGAGACCGGATTTTTTCATCTCCTCGATGATCCCCTCCGGTGTCATTTCCGATAAAGCTTTGGCCAAGCCTTTGTACCCATCTCTGGCAATGTATTCATCGATGACTTCGGGATCGATCAAACCTCTGTTCCTGAGTGCAATTAATGTCTGACGGGAAAAAAAGCCGATGTCCATCATCTTGGGGATGACGATCTCTTCCTTTGTTGGAGTGAACATGAGTTTTTTTACGGGTCGGCCCTTCAAAAGGTGTTCTTCGACAAAATAAGGGATGTCCTCTTCAGTCAAGTTTTGATAGAAGATTCCATCCGGCATGACAACCATAACCGGCCCCACAGCACAAAATCCGTTACAGCCTGTCATGACCACAAGCGCTTCATTTTCCAGCCCCTGTTTTTTTATCTCCGCTTCTAATATTTCTTTAATTTTAAAAGACTTATTAGAAACACAGGCCGTCCCTGCACACAGCATTAAATGCAATCTGTATTTGTCTGTATTATATTCGTTCATAGTCAAATTGCCCTTTATTTATAAAAAACTCATTAAAAACATTCAGGAGACTCTCTCGCTGCCCTTGGCCAGGGCGTACTCTTCAACAATTTTTCCACCAAGGACATGGCCTTCTAATATTTTGCGGATTTTTTCCGGAGTCAGATCCACATACTTGATGGGGGTCTCATCCTTCAATTCGACCGTGGCCATCGGCTCTTTACTGCATAAGCCCGCACAGCCCGAGCTGGTCAAGATGACATCCTTGATATCTTTCTTCTCGATTTCCTCCATGAGTGTGTTCATGATTTTTCTGGCTCCGGCGGCGATTCCACAGGTACCCATGTGCACTGTGATTTTTGCTCTCCCTGCACCATCACGCAGCAAAACGGTCTTCTTGACTCTCTGACTGATTTTCTCTAAATCTTCAATTTTCAATTTTGGCATCGTTTTTATCCATTAAAAATATTTAAAGCTTAAACGGCCATTCTTACGACCTTCCTTAAGCATCTTGGTAACTCCTCAGCAGTGCCGGGACTTTATTTTTGGCCATATGCCCGTGAATCTCCTCTCCCACCTTCAAAACGGGCGCCAGTCCACAACATCCGATACAGCGAACGGAATCTAGAGAAAACATCATGTCTTGGGTTGTTTTTCCTCTCTGTATCCCCAATTCACTCTCGAATGCCTGTGTGATCCTTTCTGCCCCCTTGACATGGCACGCCGTCCCCAGGCAGATGGTGATCAAATTTTTCCCTCTCGGTTCCAGACTGAAGGCATTGTAAAAGGTCGCTATTCGGTAGATGAGGCTCAAGGGCAAGTTGAGCTGATCGGCCGTGTACTTCAAAACAGGTTCAGGTAAATAATTGTAGGTGTCATTGGCTTTTTGCAGGATGGGCACTAAAGAACTTTCCGAAATTTCATATTCTTTAATGATATTGTTCATAATGGTCATGTCTTCAACGGAGATATCGATTTTTTCCCTCTCAGGTGTGACGTAGATAATATTCTGGACCGGACAATTGGTTACGCACATGCCGCAGCCCGTGCATTTTTCTTCATCCACATACCGCGGGTGCCTTCTAATAGTCACTTCAAAATTCCCGGCCTTCCCTCTTATCTTTTCAATATCCGCCAGTGTAATGACTTCGATGTCTTTATGCCGGCCTATTTCGACCAACCTCGGCGCCATCGTACACATGGCGCAATCGTTGGTGGGGAAGGTCTTATCGAGCTGGGCCATCACTCCACCGATAGATGGTTTGTTATCAACCAGATATACCTTTATCCCGGATTCCGCCAGATCGAGGGCCGACTGCATTCCACCAATTCCGCCGCCAAGCACGAGAGCGGAACCTACCTTTTTCTTTTCCTCTGTATTAAGCGACATTTTCTGAGATACCCTCCTTTGCACTTAGAGAAGGCCTTTTGATTTCAACAGCTTACGCGGATCGATGACGTGCTTTTTCAACCATGAATCGACTTTTTCACTGCCGAGAGCCAATCCCAGGAGCTCTGTAAAATAAAAAGTGGGGAAGTGAACTTTTCTCCCCCAATTCCTTGACATCATGCCCTGCTTGGTGTCCAGATTGGCCTGACACAGGGGGCATGCAGTGACTATACAATCCGCTCCCGCCTCTTCAGCTTTTTGGATGAGTTTTCCTGAAAGCTCGGTCACGATATCCGGGCGGGAAAGCATCAGGCTTCCCCCGCAGCAGTCTGTTTTGTAGGACCAGGAATACGTCTCCGCCCCCAAGAGAGTGAGAAGATCATCCATATTTTGGGGATTGTCGTATTTTTTGGCATCCGTGATTTCGGGTGGCCTGGTTATAAGACACCCATAGTAGCACACCGCTTTGAGACCGGTTAAGGGTTTTTCAATTTTTTCTTTGATGGTCCTGATGTTTTCTTCCTCTGAAAGGAAATCGAGGAGATGTTTGACAGGAACTTTTCCCTGATAGGGAGTGTCGATGATGGGTTCCTTTCTTTCTCTGATATGCTTTTCTGCCACTTTAAATCTACTGAAGCAGGCGGCACAGGGAATCACCAGATCCATACCGGCTTCCTCGGCGATGGAAAGGTTGCGGGTAGCAAGTTCTATAGCTAATGCCTCATCCGTAGTATGCGCAGAGCCGGCTCCGCAGCAGTTCCAGTCAGAAAGCTCGTCCAGCTCGATGTCTAGTGTCTGACAGACTTCCTCTGTGGATTTGCCATACTCAAGCCCAGTGCTGTGTAGAGAACATCCTGGATAATAGGAAACTTTCACGCACCTTCTCCTCTTTTGAGTTTTTTAAAAGACTTTTTAATTTTTTTTCTTCGTTTTACGATGCTGGGGAAGAGTTTAAGTTTTCCGTGTCTAAAAAGCTTTATCCCAACTTTCATATCCTCTAAAAGGGCGCCGCTTTTTATATTGGCAACAAGGTCTCCACTCGTTCTCATCATATACAGACCAATCATCCCCAATTCATACAGCTTTCCAGTCATCTTGATAGACTGGAGAACAGAGCTGTGGAAAATAGCTGGGTGCTTATCTCCCTTTTTCAAGCCAGATTTGAGCGAAGCCATTCTCATGGTGTCTATGATCTTGGCCACGTCAATGTCGTTGGGGCAGCGAGTCGTACAGGTTTCACAAGAAGCACACAGCCAAATAGAAGCACTCATTAAAACTTCGTCTTTGAGTCCCATTCGAATCATATGGATAATCTGGTGTGGCAGGATATCCATAGCGAAAGAAACCGGACATCCACTGGAGCAAGTTTTGCATTGATAACAGGATGAAACACTTTCGCCGCTACTTTTGTCTACTTCAGCAAGCCAATTGTGGTCAGGAATAATGACTGATTCAGACTGCATAATTTGTCTCCTTATGTAGATAATTCCCCAATGAATTCAATGTTTTGGAATGAAATAAAGGGGGGGAGATTGCGGATTTTTTCTTGCTCTTTGTATATGAGGACATCATTAAAACTTTGTAAAAAAATAAAATCTAACGTTATTATAGAAATGCTATCGATCGAATTAAAAATAGGGGTAATATTAAAGGAAATGTTTTTGCTTGTCAATATGAAATTGCCAACAAATCCGATTTATAAAAAAAACACCCACCCACTCTCTTTTTCTCCTTTGGCCATCTCTAATATGTTAAAGAATCCTATAGTAACAGGAGGAGTCCGGCAGCATCCATTATTACAGAAAAAAACTGCCGGTTATAAAACCTTCGATACAAAGAGTAAAAAGTTGTATAATCATGAATCTGTAACGTCCAAATAGAAGTGAAAAGAAACATGAAAAAAGAAATTCTCGTTTTGGAAGATCTCCTCGGATCCAACAAAAAAATAGCTGCGGAAATCCGGGAAAAACTGATTTCAAAAGGAATCTTGACCATCAACCTCATGGGTTCTCCCGGAGCGGGGAAGACAACTTTGCTGGAAAGCATCGCCGAGGGAGCAGAGCTGGACATCACAGAGGTTCCGTGCAAAGTCGAATGTCAAGAGTGTGGAACTGTTGCAATCAAAAATGACTATGTCTTCATCTGCGAAAAATGCGGCTCGACAAACATAAAAACACTCGAAGGCATGGAAATGATCCTGGAAAAGATGGAAATCGAAATATAAACCCGCCACTTTTTCCCATGTCATCTTGGTTGAAATACATCAATAATTTGGATAAGATACTCTGTTCTTAGGTAACATGTGAGGAGTTGTCTGTTATAGGAGAATGGAATTATGAGCAATGAGTCAAAACCTTTTATACAGGTTTATTGTCCGGAATTGCAGGCGATGATAAGACCCGGAGAATACACCATGTGCCCCTTCTTCAGGGGGAAGAAGCTTGATCTGTCAGAAACAGACGATATGGTAAAGCAGATCTTTCAATGTCATGTTCAATGCGGATGCAAGGTTGAGTACCAGTATTTTGATGGGGATAAGCTGATAACAAAAACCGAGGATTCCATCGAAGATGACGAAACTCTAAGGCGTATTCTTTTTCTTGTAGCCGGAAAAACGGGAAAAAAAGAAGAAAAAAAATCGATAAAAGTCCTTCTGGTTGATGATGATGCGGACTTTCTGGAAATGCATTCTGCTGTGTTGGAACACAAGGGATATGAAGTGATCACTGCAAAGAGTTCAAAAGAATGTATGGAAACCCTGGAAAAGATTCAGCCTGATATTGTTGTGCTGGATGTCATGATGGAACATTTTGACTCCGGTTTTAAAGCGAGTGAGAAAATAAAGAAAAAGTATGCAGATCTTCCTGTCATGCTCCTCACCTCGATAGGAGCCCAGACCGGATTGGAATTTTCTGCCAGTGATGATGTTTTAAAACTTACAGGGGCTGATTTGCTGCTGGATAAACCGGTAAGTCCAAAGGTCTTTATTGACGCGATCGAGAAGCTGACCGGTCAAAAAAATCTAAAGTAATTCCTCATTCCAATGTCTGTGTTAAGCATTTCTCAAGAAAAGTGCCGGCAGTGTTACCGGTGTGTACAGGGCTGTCCCACCAATGCTCTAAAGATCGATGACAGAAAAGTGAAGCGCATCGAAGAACGATGTATTCTTTGCGGTGCATGTTATAAGCACTGTCCTCATGATGCTATTATCGCACATACTGGAGTCGACCAGGTTGTGGAGCTTCTACAGAAAGGGGAAAAACTTGTTGCGTGTCTGGATCCTACTTTTCCGGCGGTTTTGGACAAGGGAACTCCAGGACAACTTGTGACAGCGCTTAAAAAATTAGGATTTAAGGAAGTCTGGGAATCGGCTTGCGGTGGTAAACTGGTTATTCGGGAATATCAAAAGTATCTTGACGGCTCGGATAAAGTATCCTGCATTTCTTCATTTTGTCCTTCTCTTGTTCTATATATTGAGAAGTATATTCCTGAGCTTGTGGACCACCTTGTACCTGTTGTTTCTCCTATGGTCGCAGCAGGGATGTTAGTAAAGCAGTTAAGGGGCCGGGAGACAAAGGTGGTCTTTATCGGCTCCTGTCTTTCCAGGATCAGGGAACGAATGGATGGACATTCTAAAGGAGTTGTGGATTATGTCCTGACTTACCATGACATCCGGAATATGCTTTATGCGAAAGGAATCAACCGGGAAGATCAGGCTGCCTCTGACTTTGATGGACCGCGGCCCGATAGGGGAAGATTGTTGAGTATACCCAGCGGATTGTCTCAGAGCATCGGTTTCGATCAAAGCCTTCTGAACCTTGATTTTGTTGTTGCAAACGGTTCCGACAGGGCGATCAGGGCTATTCAACAGCTTCAGGACGGGACGATCAAAGCGAAGTTTCTTGATCTCCTTTTCTGTAAAGGGTGCATCGATGGGCCTATGGTCGATAAGAAAATATCCGGTCCGAGTCGAAGACAAATCGTCGCCAACTTCATAAAATCTCAACGAAAAAAAGTTAAGAAGACCAAGAAGGCCCAACTAGATCAACCGACCGGTCTCAACCTGAAAAGGACGTTTTCAGCAAAAAGCATTTCCTCTCCTGAACCTGAGGAAGCCCAAATACAGGCTGTTCTCAGAAAGCTGCATAAAGTGTACCCGGATCAGAACCTGGACTGCGGAGCCTGCGGGCATGACACTTGCCGGGGAAATGCTGTTGCTGTTATCCAGGGATTTTCTGAGTTGGAGATGTGTCCGCATTATCTTACAAGGCGAATGAGAAGCCTGTATACGCGCCTGGAGAAGTCGCACAAAGAGCTTAAAGAGTCTCATGACGAATTGGGGCAAGCCCAGCGTCAACTTATTCAAACAGAGAAGATGGCTTCTATGGGACAGCTGGCGGCCGGAGTCGCCCATGAACTGAATAATCCCATAGGGACGATCACTCTGTTTGGGAGTATCCTTCAAAAGGAGCTAGCACATAATAAAAAATGGGAACAGGATATAGGCCTTATCATCCAGGAAGCGGAACGAGCAGCAAAAATAGTCAAGGACCTGCTGAATTTTTCGCGGGAGACCCAGGTCATACCCGGGCTTGTGGATCTTAATAAATTGATTGAAGAAGCCTTGTCCCTCCTGGTGAAGCAGTCTTTGTTCCACAATATTCAAGTTAAAAAAGATCTGGATCAGAATATACCAACCACTTTTGCAGATGCGGATCTGCTCAAGCAGGTTTTTCTGAATATCATTTTAAATGGAGCCCAGGCCATGGAGGGAGATGGCGCCCTTTTTATCAACACTCAATTTATTAAAGAGAGCAAAAGAATTCGGATCCAGATCAAAGACAACGGAATGGGAATCCCAAAAAAAAATCTTCCACGCCTTTTTGACCCATTTTTTACGACAAAAGAGAAAGGGACCGGGCTTGGATTGGCGATCGTGTATGGCATTGTTTCAAAACACAAAGGGTCCATTAAAGTGGAAAGCAAGGAAGGAAAATGGACGAATTTTGTCATCTTACTTCCAGTTTTAGACCGGAAAGAATGGATGAAAGGAAAAAAACATGTTGTTCCCATAGGGCAAGAACAAGGAGGAAAGGAACGTGAAGTTCAAAGCAAAAGTCTTATTGGTTGATGATGATCCTGATTTTCTTGAAATGCATAAAGCTGTGCTGGCAAGAAACGGTTATGAAGTCCTGACCGCCTTTAACGGCCGGGAAGGATTGGAGAGAGTCAGGACCGATCTACCTGATTTGATCATTCTGGACCTGATGATGGAGAAACACGACAGCGGCTTTTCCTTCAGTAAACAAATCAAAAATGATCCTCTCTTCAAAAAGATTCCCATTCTGATGGTAACGTCCGTTGCCGAAGTCACGGGCTATAGTTTCTCCATAGAAAAGGACGGATATTGGATGAAAGCCGATGATTTTCTGGACAAGCCTGTTATGCCTGATGTGCTTATCGGCAGGGTTGAGAAGCTTCTGAGAAAAAAGAAGGAGTAAATGTGTCTGATCAGATTTGTATTTTAGTCGTTGATGATGAAATGGGGATTCGTGAGGGATGTAAGCGTGCCCTTTCTCTGGAGCAGTATGACGTTGAAGGGGCTGAAAACGGAAAAGAGGGACTGAATAAAGTCCGGAAAAATTCCTATGATCTTATTCTTGTGGATCTGATGATGCCGGGAATAAGCGGACTGGACCTTATTAAAGAAGTCCATCAGATCGATCCGGAGATAATCATAATCGTAATCACAGGATTTGCTACCATCGAAACGGCGGTTGAAGCCACGAAAAGAGGGGCATACGATTATCTGCCTAAACCTTTTTCGCCGGAGACATTGACAGGGGTTGTGAAACGGGGTTTAGAGAAACGTGCTTTACGCCTTGAGGCACAAAGGATGCAGCAGGAACGGGAACAGAGGCTGCTTGAGCTTGCCCATGAAAAAAGCCGGCTTCAGACCATCATCGGTTGTATGGCAGACGGAGTGCTGGTGACCAATCTTGAAGGCCAACTGGTCCTATGGAATGCAGCAAGTGCAAAGATGTTGATTTCCAAGGAAAAGGACAAACCTGGTGAGCCTCTGGATTATTACATACGGAATAAGCTTATTATTGAATCCATACACGAGGTCCTGGCTGCGGAAGATAAAAGTGTTTCCATGTTCAGCAAGGAGATTGAAGTTGACAAACAGGGCACAATATTGATGGCTAATATAGCTCCTATAAAGGATGAAGAGAACAATGTCCTGGGGGTTGTGACCGTCCTCAGAGATATTACTGGGCTCAAAGAGATCGATAAGATCAAATCTCAATTTGTATCCATGGTCGCGCATGAGCTCAGAGCACCGCTTGCAGCGATCAAGGGTTGGTTGGAGGTCGTGATCTCCGGGGAAGCAGGCGGTGATGAAGAACAGAAACACAAGTGGCTCCTCCGAGCCAAAGACCGCTCGGATTCTCTGCTGGCATTGGTAAGCGATCTGCTGGAGATCAACCGTATGGAAGCAGGGAAAATAGCACAAAAGATGGAATCCGTCCAAGTGACTGATACGATCAAGAAAATCGTTGAATTCCTGAAACCGGATATGGATAGACAAAACATCACTGTAAAGATTAAATTTCCAAAAGACTTTCCAGCGGTTCAAGCAGATCCCAGTGATATGGAAAAACTTTTTACAAATCTGATCAACAACGCCATTAAATATAATGTGGATAATGGTTCGGTCGTCATCGATGGCGCTGTCGAGAAAAATTATGTATGTTTTCGAGTCAAAGATAGTGGAATCGGAATTTCTGAAGACAACCTCGCCCACCTGTTCGAAGATTTTTTCAGGGCTGATGATCATCGGGTAAAAAAGATTCGTGGAACAGGGTTAGGCCTCACCATCTCAAAAAAGATCGTTGATTCTCATTTCGGGCGAATCGAAGTAAAAAGCAAGCCTGGAGAGGGGAGCACGTTTTCTGTATATTTGCCTCTCAATAAAGGAAAATAATAAGAAGGACCTTATCCAGTGAACACAAAGAGAAAACTCCAGTTGAATGAGATCATCAGGAAAGAACAACTGGCTCAAACTACGGTTTTGTTTGAAGTTTATACCCCTATTGTCGCACAGAGCGTAAAAGCAGGGCAGTTTGTTGTTGTTAGGGCTAACGATTATTCGGAAAGGGTTCCCTTAACAGTTGCTGATTACGACCTGAAAAATCAGACGATCACCCTCATTGTTCAGGTTGTGGGAGTTTCCACCCGGAAAATGGACGGATTGGATGTAGGAGATGTTTTTATGGATGTTGTGGGCCCCTTGGGTGAGCCCAGTGTGATCGGAAAGATCGGCACAGTGGTCTGTGTGGGCGGCGGGGTCGGAGTTGCTCCGGTTTATCCCATTGCCAAAGCTTTCAAGAAGGCAGGATGCCGTGTCATTTCCATCATAGGCGCCCGGTCCAAAGATATGTTGATCCTGGAAAAAGAGATGCGTGCTGTAAGTGATGAACAGTTCATCACGACGGATGACGGGACTGCAGGCCGCCATGGTTTCGTAACCGATGAACTCCAGCAGTTGATAAACGAGAACCGGGAGATCAATCTTGTTGTGGCCATCGGGCCACCGGTCATGATGAAGGCAGTAGCTGAGACGACAAGAGGTCCTGGTATTAAGACAATCGTCAGCCTCAATTCACTCATGGTGGACGGTACGGGGATGTGTGGATGCTGCAGGATCACAGTCGGGGGAAAGACCAAATTTGTGTGTGTGGACGGCCCTGAGTTTGATGCCCACCAGGTCGATTTTCATGAACTTCTCCAGAGATCGGAGATGTATGCCCGGGAAGAACACAGAGCCATGTGGGATTATGAATGCCGGGTTATCGAGGCGGAGAAAAAGCTGAAGAAGGCCACCACGCGGGAGCCGATGCCAAAGCAGGACCCAAAGATTCGGATTCAAAATTTCGATGAGGTCGCCCTGGGATATACTAAAGAACAGGCCATGTGTGAAGCGTCTAGGTGTCTTCAATGCAAGCATCAGCCGTGTGTTGAAGGATGCCCTGTGGACATCGACATTCCGGCCTTTATTGACCTTATACAAAAGGGCAATTTTATGGGCGCCATCCATAAGATTAAGGAAAAAAACAGCCTTCCTGCTATATGTGGACGTGTGTGTCCTCAAGAGGAACAGTGTGAGATCAAGTGTGTCTGGAATAAAAAAGGCATACCTGTAGCCATCGGCCGGTTGGAACGGTTTGCAGCGGATTATGAGTTTAAACAAGGGAATGTCCGGGTGCCTGCCCTTCCCAAAGCGACTGGGAAGAAAGTCGCCATAGTGGGTGCGGGACCGGCAGGATTATCTGCAGCAAGTGAGTTGGCCAGGTTAGGACATAAAGCGATTGTGTTTGAAGCCCTTCATACACCTGGCGGTGTGCTTGTTTACGGGATCCCCGAATTTCGTCTTCCCAAGTGGATCGTTCAGCGGGAAGCCGACTACGTCAAAAAGCTTGGTGCTGAAATTAAGGTAAGTTACATCGTGGGAAGAGCATGCACAGTGGATGGTCTTCTGAAAGAGGGTTATGATGCTGTTTTTATTGGAACCGGTGCAGGGCTTCCGTATTTTATGAAAATACCCGGAGAGAATCTGAAAGGAGTCTATTCGGCAAATGAGTTTCTCACAAGAGTGAACCTGATGAAAGCCTATCTTTTTCCGGAATATGAGACTCCAATCCATCTTGGCCGGAATGTTGCAGTTGTGGGCGGCGGAAATGTCGCGATGGATTCTGCACGAACCGCTCTCCGCCTGGGAGCAGAGAATGTCTATCTGGTCTACCGAAGGGCAAGGGAGCAAATGCCTGCCAGGGAAGAAGAGATCGAAAACGCCTTTGAGGAAGGAGTCAATCCCCTTCTGTTGAATAATCCGGTGCGGATTCTTGGAGACGAAAGGGGTTGGGTCAAAGGCATGGAATGCATTAAGATGAAACTGGGTGAGAAGGATGCTTCAGGAAGGCGGCGGCCGGTTCCGGTCGATAGATCGGAATATATTGTGGATGTCGATACGGTGGTTGTTGCCATTGGACAGGGACCCAATCCTTTATTGACAACGACAACACCGGACCTGAAGCTGACACAATGGGGAAACATTGTGGCCGACGAAGAAACGGGCAAAACCTCCAAGATGGGAGTTTTTGCAGGCGGTGACATTGTGACCGGTGCGGCCACTGTGATTCTGGCCATGGGAGCGGGTAAAAAAGCTGCCATGGCTATTGATGCCTATCTTAAAGATGGAAAGTGGTAACCGGGAATAACAGTAGTCTGGATAGCAACCGGGCTTATGTTGACTAATTTTTCTGTCTAAAATATAATAATAATTCATTATCTTGGGGGCGAACTGGATTCGACGGAGGTAATGAGGCGAAGGCTGCATGCCGAGGTCCCACCCACCTCGTTAAACTGGTGGACCTAAATAAGTGCAGAAACACTGCCAATCGCTGCTTAATTAAAGCAGCCGTTTCTCCTGTGCTTTCCTGCGGCACTTGGGAAGCGCCGACAAGCAGGATAGTGAACCGTATCTGTCTTGAGTATGGCAAGCGAAACAATATCAAGGCTGGTTTCGCGGTATCTTTCCTCTTCAGAGACTGCGGAATAAGAATAAAGAAGAGGATAAACATGTAGAGGCCTTCAGTTGAATATCTTCGGACGCGGGTTCGATTCCCGCCGCCTCCACCATGTTATTCTTATTGCTAAGAGAGAGCCTGTGAAAAAGAAATCTTTAGGTTTTTCCTGTGTGATGTTTCTCGTCCTGATGTTTGGTGTCCTGGCCGTCACACAGGAACGTCCGTTCCTTCGCGTTTCAGTTGCCGATTCCGCTTATCTTTGTCGAGTTCTGATTGAATCATCTTCTCCTTTTAAGGCCGGTTTTGAAAAAGATGGAGCTTTGTTGATTATCAAAATAGGGACCGATAGATCCGTACTCCTTCAAAAAGGCCCGTCGTTGAACCGTTTCATAAAATCATTAAGCTGGGCGCAGGGAGAAGGATTTTGTACGTTGACTATTAAGACCGCAGACGAACGATTCAGTTACGATTCGTTCTCTGTTAAAAATGCTCCTCAGCTTTTCGTCAATCTCAGGCCTGAAGAGCAAGTCCGGCATGCCCTTCAAAAGCAGGCGGCAGCGGATGATTCTCTTTCTGGATCCAGAAACTCCGAAAGGGTTCCTCTCGCACAGAGAAAGAGAACAGTCGTTATTGATCCCGGACACGGCGGTCTGGAAACAGGGGCAAAAGGCAAGTTTGGTGCCTTGGAGAAAAACATAACTCTGAGTATCAGCAAAAAATTGAAGACTATCATAGAAAGAAATTTGGCATTTAATGTCGAACTCACAAGGGACGAGGATGTCGAAGTCTCCCTTGAACAGCGGACTGCTTTGGCCAATTATCACGATGCCTTTCTTTTCATCAGTATTCATGCCAATAGTTCCTTTCGAAAAAAATCCAGAGGGCCGGAGACATATTTTCTGAGCCTGAATGCCACTGATAGGGATGCCAGGCGTTTGGCCTATCTGGAGAACAACGAATCAGATATAGCAGACAAGATCTTTGGTCAGGATGAAGACGATATTAAAATGATTCTTTGGGATATGGCCCAGTCGGCCTATCTGGAACAGAGCAGTATGCTGGCGGATAAGATCCAGGATGAATTGAATTCGTTGCTCAGGACAAAAAACAGAGGAATCAAACAGGCTCCATTTTTTGTTCTGGCTGGAGTGGCCTGCCCTGCTGTTCTTGTTGAAACGGCTTTTATCTCCAATGCGGATGAGGAAAAAAAATTAGTATCTGATGCTTTTCAGAGACAACTTGCCCAAGCTATCTTTCGCGGCTTGGTCCGTTTCATCCGAGAATACTCAAATGAGTAAAGAGATGCCAAATCGAAAAAGCCTGATTATTGCGGCTTCACTGCTGGTTCTATTGATTATTCTTGTTGTTGTTTTTTTCAACCTTGGAACCGGAAAATCTGTAGAACTTGCCACATCTTCTTTGTTGAGTAACCCGGATGTCGATTCATCCCATCCCCATGCAGTCAAGACCATAACACTCTTTTTCCTTTCTGAAAAAGATGGCTTGCTCCATTCTGAGGAAAGGGATATCTTGGAGAGCCCCTCAAGCAGTCTTATGGGACGACAGTTAGTTGAGGAATTGCTCATCGGATCCAAGAACGGGCTGATCTGTCCCTTTCCGTCTGAGACAAAGTTGAGGGAATTTTATTTGACCGAGGAAGGTCATGCCTATGTGGATTTTTCCCGGGAAATAAGGGAAGAGCATCCCTTTGGGTCCGAGGCGGATATTGCTACCGTATATTCCTGTGTCAATTCATTGACTCATAATTTTTCAGATATCAAACTGGTTTCTATCCTGATCGATGGACGGGAAAGCCAGACTCTTGGGGGTCATATTGATCTGACCCGGCCCTTTGTTTTCAGAAAAGATCTGATCGCCAAATAGCATCGGCTGAATATTCTCATGAAGAAGTATAAAAAGATCGTCATTGTCGGATTTCCCAATGTGGGAAAATCCACTCTGTTCAACAGGCTCCTGAAAACAAAAAAATCTCTTGTCCACGACCTTCCCGGTATGACACGGGATCGGATTTCCTCAGTGTGCGATTTGGATGGAAAAAAATGCCTTCTTTTCGATACTGGGGGGATGTTTGACTCTGGGGAGGATCCTTTTTCAACAATGGTCATGGAGAAAGCCTGGGAAGCCTCCAACGAAGCGGATATTCTTCTTTTCCTCCTGGATGGCAAGCGGGATCTCCTTCCGGCTGAGGAAGATCTTTACCTTTCTCTCAAGAAACTGGATAGGCCTATATTTTTGATCGTCAACAAGATCGATTCCGAGTATGAGCAGGACAGGGCTACAGATTATTTTAGGCTGGGAGAGGAAAATGTTTTTTTTATTTCTGCTGAGCATAAAAAAAATATTGACAAATTGAAGAATGCGATTACTGAAATGCTTCCCGATCATTCTGAAAGTATATCCGAAGACAATGCTTTAAAAATTGCCCTTGTGGGTAGGATCAATGTTGGAAAATCCTCTCTGGTGAATCGTCTCTGCGGTGAGGATAAACTGATCGTAAGTGAGATCCCTGGAACGACCAGGGACAGTACGGACACCATTGTTCAAAGAAATAAGGAGTTATATTGCCTGGTGGATACAGCGGGTATACGCAAGTTGGGCAGAACCCGAGACAAGAGGGAGAAAGCCGGGATCATTAAGGCGAAAAAGGATATTATGCAGGCTGATGTTGTATGCCTGATCCTGGATGCGCAGGAATTTCCTACACGACAAGATACGGCGATCGCCCATATTGCGGAGGATTCCGGTAAGCCTCTTATGATCTTTCTGAACAAATGGGATCTTATCAATAAGGGTACAAAAACTACGAACGAATTTACTCAGAAAGTCTATGCCAAGATGGATTTTGTTTCCTATGCCCCGGTAATGTTTGTCTCGGCTCTATCCGGTCAAAGGATCATCAGGATCCTGGAAACAGCGGATAAGGTCTATAAAAGCGGGCAAAAAAAGATAACCACATCAAAACTTAATGAATTCTTAAAGAGAATTCAAAAAACCCATCCTCCTGTCTCACGAAAAAAAGGCAGGATCAAGATCAAATACATGACTCAGACAGGAGTGCTTCCCCCGACATTTACTCTTTTCACTCATTCTCTAGTATCTTTGGCACCGGCGTATGAAAAATATTTTAAAAGCAATTTGCGGGAGACCTTTGATTATCAAGGAACGCCTATCAGAATCAGGCTCCGAACAAACTGACCTGGATATTCATGAAAATTGTCGATACGTTTAAGCATCAATATAATAATTTAAAGATCTATCTTTATGTATCGACACTTTTCACCCTTCGGGCAAGCCGATCTGCTTTGTTGCGGCGCATTCGCAGTTGGAAAGAATCGTTCATCTCGTTTATCTGGATTCCCGTTTCCACGGGAATGACGTAAATTAAATAACTTTGGGCTAAGCTGCTTTTAGCTTTGGGCTTTCTTTGATTTCAATAGACTGTTTTTCTTGACTTTAAGGCATTATTCCTTTATAAATTTATTTTAGGGTTTTTACTATTCAATAGATCGCGATGACAAAGGAGGTCAAGATGTTTCGAAAAAGAATCAACACCGGGTTGCTGATTCTACTGATAACAGCTGTCATTTTTATGAGTTCAGGCTGTCAAAAATTGAGCGTCAATAAACTGAAAGCCAACTATTATTTTACTAAAGCCAATCACCAGTTCACTGACCAAAAGTACAGAATGGCCATTGAAGAATATGAAAAAGCTTTGGAATACAACCCTAACCTGATTGAAGCGTATCGTTTTCTGGGAGAAAGCTATAAAAGCATTTTTCGATCTGGGGACAAAACGGAAGCAAATAAGCTCCGGGCAGAGAAAGCGCTGGAAGCGCTGAAAAAAGCTCATGAGATTGATCCGACAAATAAAGATGTGATCTATTCACTTGGTGATATGTATGATAAGATGCGGGATTTTGAGGAAGCGGAAAAACTGTATCTGATGATCATCGAGATGGAACCAACAAACATGAGTAACTATTATGTTGCCGCAGAATTCTACAAGCGTTATGCTGGCGGTTCGGGCGAGGAAAAAGAAGGCGAAGAGAAGGTCGGGAAAACTCCGGCTCAAAAAGCGGTGGAGATGTATCTAAGAAGGATCGAGACCGATCCTGAAAATGAACAGGGGTATGCTTACATTGCGCAGTATTATGAGACGTTGTCCCCTGTTCCTGAATTCGATCTGGGATATGAATATCATATGCGGCGGGTCGAGCTTGATCCAGAAAATGCAAAAGCCTGGCTTTCGGTCGGTGTCAACAGGTGGTCAAAAACCTTCCGTCTTCAGAATGAGTTGAGCAGAAATGTGCGCTTGGCGTTGGCCAAGCAGAGTGAAGAAGCCCTTAAAAAGGCCAATGATTTGGATCCGTCCTATCCTGAGCCCTACTCCTGGCTCAGTGTTCTTTATAAGAGTGTTCTGGCCAAGATCGATCCAGACAGGGCCCAACGGTATGAGGATATGGCAGACCGGTATATACAGAGATATCAGGAAGCCCAAAAACGCAAAGTTCAAAGAGAGAAACTGGCAGAAGAACTAAGCGGAGAGCATTAAAACGGATAGGCCAAAGAGAAACAGTCTATAGAAGTTCTTAGAGGTCTATTGAAGTCTATCGAAGTCAAAGAAAGCCCAAAGCTAAAAGCAGCTTAGCCCAAAGTCATTTAATTTACGTCATTCCCGTGGAAACGGGAATCCAGATAAACGAGATGAACGATTCTTTCCAACTGCGAATGCGCCGCAACAAAGCAGATCGGCCTCCCCGGAGGGTGAAAAGATAGAAAGAGAGGATACAAGGATTCGAGTGTGTTAATTGTGTCTTGTTGAAATAAGTGCCTGGACTATTTACGAGTCGAGGTTGATGCATCTGCAAGAGGCAGTTCGTGAAGCCGTATTTATATACTGCGAACGGAGGGCATCGCAGCAGATGGGATAAGATCGGCTTGCCCGGAGGGGAAAAAAGGGCCGATTATTAATGGGAAGCAGTCATAGAACAATAGCCCATTCTTGATTCTGAGTACAACCAGAGTGAGAAGTAAAAAAAAAGAAACATGGGTATCGGCCATTTTTTATGAATAATCCAGGTTAGATATTGACTTATCTCTCTAGATTTAGTACTTTATTGCATCGTATATTTCTATCGTGAAACTGAGGTTTTAAGGTAATGAAAACGTTTGTTCCAAAAAAAAATGAGATTAAAAAGAAATGGTGGTTGATTGATGCGCAAGGAAAGATCCTTGGACGGTTAGCCACTGAAACATCTATTTTACTTAGGGGAAAGAACAAGGTGGAATATACGCCATTTCTTGACAGCGGGGATTTTGTAATTATCATTAATGCAGAAAAAATCAAAGTTACTGGCGATAAACTGGAGCAAAAAAAATATTATTCCCACTCAGGTTATCCTGGAGGGATAAAAGAAATAACGCTTAAAGACCTCCTGGATAAAAAACCGGAAGATGTTATTCGCAAAGCTGTCTGGGGAATGATCCCGAAGAATAAACTGGGACGGGCTGTGTATAAAAAACTTAAAGTCTACAGTGGCCCAGATCATCCCCATAAAGCCCAATCCCCGCAAGAATACGAATTTTAGGAGGAATTTTGAGTCTAATACAATATTACGGGACAGGAAAGAGAAAAACATCCATAGCCAGAGTCTTTTTAAGGCCTGGCAAGGGAGATGTCACGTTATATGTCAATAAAAAAAGCCAGCCGTTCTCAGATTATTTCAGTTTGACAGGGCAGATTCACATTATCAAGCAGCCGCTCCATATCACTGAAACGGAAAGCAAATTTGACATGTTTATCCGTGTGAACGGTGGCGGCAAAAGTGGACAGGCTGAAGCCATCAGGCTGGGAATCTCAAGAGCTCTGCTTGAATTCAACAAAGAGCTCAAATCTACATTGAGAGCAGCCGGTCTCTTAACCCGGGATGCGCGCATCAAAGAGCGGAAAAAATATGGATTACTGGGCGCACGAAAAGCACCACAATACCACAAGAGATAAAATGGAGGAATACACGTGGTTTCTGTAAGTATGAAAGAACTGTTGGAAGCAGGCGTTCATTTTGGGCACCAGACTCGGCGGTGGAACCCAAAGATGAAGGATTACATTTTTGGCCAGAGAAATGGAATTTATATCATTGATTTGCAAAAGACTATAAAGATGTTTAAAGAAGCCCTGCAATTTATCCATGAAGTATCGGAATCTGGGAAAGATATCCTGATTGTAGGGACAAAAAAGCAGGCACAGGATATTGTTAAAGAAATGGCCGAGAAGTGTGAATCATTTTATGTCCACCAGCGGTGGCTGGGGGGGCTGTTGACCAACTTTAATGTGATTCGCGGCAGCGTTGCCAAACTGATCGAGTTTGAGGAGATGAAGGAAGACGGCCGTTGGGATCTGTTGACCAAGAAAGAGCAGTCGAAATTTGAAAAAGTCTATCGAAAATTGTCCAAAAACCTGGGGGGCATTAAAAACATGCAAAACATGCCAGGTGCTGTTGTTATAATCGATTCTACAAAAGAGGATATTGCAATTAAGGAAGCGCAAAAACTGAAGATCCCGATTATTGCCGTGGTCGATACGAACGGGGATCCCGAAAATATTGATTATCCTATCCCTGGAAACGACGATGCAGTCAGAGCGATTGAGCTTTTTACGACAAAGATCGCGGAATCCATCATGGAGGGCAAAAAGGAAAGGATAGAGAGAGAGCTCCAGGAAGCCGAAACAGAAGAAGATGTTCCTGATGAAAAAGACGAGGATCAGTCTTCTATGGAGGCGGAATTGCTCGAAACAGAAAATGTGCCCGATGAAGAAAAAGCAATGAAACCGGAATCGGCTCCTGAGCCAGAACCAGAACCCGAGCCAGAGCCAGAATCCGAGCCAGAACCCAAGCCTGAGCCAGAACCTGAGCCCGAGTCTGACAAAGAAGAAAAAAAGGATTGATGTGAGGAGAAAACAATGGAAATCACGGCTGCAGTAGTTAAAGAACTGAGAGAAAGAACCGGGATCGGAATGATGGAATGCAAAAAGGCTCTCACAGAATGCGATGGGGAAATTGAAAAAGCCATCAAACTTTTAAGAAAGAAAGGGTATGCCCGAGCTGAGAAAAAAAGCGGCCGGCAAACATCTGAAGGGCTTATAGGTTCCTATATTCATATGAATGGGAAGCTTGGTGTTATAGTCGAACTTAATTGCGAAACGGATTTTGTGGCGAGGAACAAAGAATTTGGAGAACTACTGAAAAATATAGCGATGCATATCGCTGCCGCCAATCCTCAATATGTTTCCTCAGATGATATTCCGGAAAAGATTCTGGAAGAGGAAAAAGAAATTATCGGTGAACAATTCAAAGATTCCAAAAAACCTCCTGAGATCATTGAAAAGATCATGGAAGGAAAACTTGGGAAATTCTATTCAGAAGTCTGTCTCCTTGAACAGGCTTATATCAAGGACGATAAGATAACCATCAAGGAGCTGATATCTTCATTTATTGCAAAAACGGGAGAGAATGTGAAAGTAGATCGATTTACCCGATACGCGATCGAGTAGATCAGGAAAACGATATGTCAAAGGAGAAACCGGCTTATAAGAGGATTCTTTTAAAACTATCAGGGGAATCTCTTCTTGGCGATCTTCCTTTTGGCATTGACATTAAAACCGCCAATTCCATCGCTCAAGACATTAAAGAAATTCATGATCTGAATGTGCAGATAGCTATAATGATCGGCGGGGGAAATCTCTTTCGCGGTATTCAGGGTACAGAAGCAGGGATGGACCGCGCTTCTGCGGATTATATGGGACTTATGGCCACTATCATGAATGCCATCGCCCTGCAGGATGCCCTGGAAAAAGTAGGATGCGACTCCAGGCATATCTGTGCGATCGAAGTGAAAGCAGTGGCAGAGCCTTTTATACGGGGACGTGTTATCAGGCATCTTGAAAAGGGCAGGGTCGTAATATTCAGTGCAGGCCTGGGAAATCCGTATTTTACTACAGATACAGCTTCGGCCCTCCGGGCTCTGGAGATTGGTGCCGATGTGATCTTTAAGGCAACAAAAGTGGATGGCGCTTATTCCGCGGACCCCATCAAAGATAAATCAGCAAAAAAATTCACGATGATCAGCCATGAAGATGTGATAAAAAAGGGTCTTCAGGTTATGGACACAACAGCCTTTACGTTATGCAAAGAAAACAAGATGCCCATTGTGATATTCAATTTGAAGAAACAGAGAAATCTCAAGAATGCCGTTCTTGGATTGGATGTCGGCACTAAAATATTTTGATCCTATTCTGTCTTTCCGGGTCGGGAAGGCGCATGTCTGAGATAAATCAAGGATAGAGAGGATAGCTATGGTCAAAGATGTCTTAGAGGAGCTGGAAAAAAGGATGAAGGTGTCGGTTGAGCATTTTAGGAAAGAACTGAGCAGGTTGAGAACCGGCCGGGCTAATATCAGTGTTTTTGAAGATATCAAAGTGGAGTATTACGGGGCCATGACACCTATCAGTCAGGTAGCCACTCTCGCTATTCCGAATCCAACACTGATCACTGTTCAGCCGTGGGACCCATCTTTTTTGGAGGCGATCGACAAGGCTGTCAGAGCGGCTGATCTGGGTTTCAACCCAATCAATGATGGCAAGATATTGAAGATTCCGATTCCTCCATTGGATGAGGAAAGACGGCAGGAAATTGCGAAATACATCAGAAAGATCATGGAGGACGAAAAAACAGCCCTGCGGAATATGAGGCGGGATGCCAAGGAAAAAATAGAGAGCCTTGAAAAAGAAAAAGACATTACCGAAGACGACAAGTTCTGGGGTTATGACAAGATCCAGGAGATTATCGACGACAACGTTAAGCAGACCGAGGAGCTTGCCTCTGTTAAGGAGAAAGATATCCTTGAAATTTAGATTTCTTTTTTAAACCAGTTCTCCCGTGTACCGAATTTGGTCAGTATAACAACACCCCATCCGATAATACTGAGAATAAAAATTACAAGAAAACCGAGTATAGGGATAAAGCTCAAAACACTGAACAGTAGAAAACCGACCAGCATGGCAGGGATAGGGGCAGCTTGATCTTTACCCAAGATCTTCAAAAAGCTTTCTCCAAGAAAATAAAACAGGATGATACGCCCGAATACCTTGATGATACTACCGACGATGATCAGGGCAAAAAGAATGGGGATTCCTATAAGGATCAGTGACAGGAGAGTGCCAATGATCACAAGCATGATAAAGATCATAATACTCAGGATCCCTGTTCCGAATACAGGCCAGAATCTGGTTCTTATCTGAGAGGAAGCATAAGTGATCTGCCGCGGGAAAATTCCTACCACTGCCACAGCAAAGATAAACCAGACAAAAAGAGATAAAAGTTTGATAATAAGAAAAAGAGGTATCAAAGAGAGGCCGAAGATCCCTCCAAGGCCTTCTTTGAAAATTTTATTAATATCTTCCGAACTATTTAATTCAAAATAGATAGTATCCCCTTTGATAATAGTTCCCGGATTCTTGTGAAGCTTTCCTCCAAGACAGACAACATCTCCTTTAACAACAGCGGTGGATTTTAACTCTATTTCTGAACCAAACCCCAGAACAAGCTCTCCTACCTCTCCCTCGATGATAATCTTTCCCCCGAAAGAAAGAACGTTTTCCTTGACCTGACCCAGAACAGTTATGGTGCCTCCAAAGCTGACAACAGTTTTTTTGATTTCATCGGCTGCAACATGTATATCTTTTCGCAGCACAATTCCCTGGCCATACAGGGGGACGAGACATGTTAGAAAAAGGGCGAGTACCACAGGAAAAATCCATTTTTTTGTCATGTTCTTTCTCTGGTCAAGATATTTTTTCGAATTCCGAAATAAAGAGATATATAAAGAATGAAAGCCAGGATAACAAGACCGATCTGGAATTCCGTGCCCATGATGTGTATTAATCGGCTTATTCCGGATAACAGGAAGGAACCGATCTGCCAGACAACTTTAAAAGCGATGGATATCAGGTTGACCGATTTGGCCAGCCAGACGGAAAGAGTCTTAAAAGAGGATAAAAATGTGTGGCTCAGTCGGATGAAAAAGGAGGCGGGATTCTGACCGGATATCAGCAGATACATAAACATGGTCAATACGATAGATGAAAATCCTATCGCAGCAGCAAAAAACAGACTCCAGATGGTGTCTTTTTCCGGACGGATCATTTCCATGGTTTGTTGAGCGAAATCAGCAGGGATTTCCATAAGCGGGAGGCTTTCTGAAGCATCGAGAAGAAAAGAGCGCTCTTGGGCTGCTTGCGAACATTTCTGACACCGGGCGATATGGGTTTGAACGGCGCCCGCTTTTTCAGGGGAAAGTTCTCCCTCGAGATACAGGTAGATCTGGTCAATATCCAGACACTTCATATTTCACCTTCCAACTGCTTTCGGATGAGTTCTTTAGCTTGAAAGACCCTGTTTTTTATTGTTCCTATAGGAAGACCTTTGATCTCTGCGATCTCTTCGTAGCTGAATTCGTTGATATGCCTCCAGACGAATAATTCTCTCAAGGCGGGAGGAATTATTTTAAGGATCTCTTCAATTCTGGCTCGCAATTGAGACAATTCATATTGCTGCACCACTGGTTTTTTATTATCAGAGATCTGGTAAGGCGGACGACTGTATTCATCCTCATATTGGTCTACTGAAAAGGTGTCTAGTTTTTTCTTTCGCCAGTAATCGATCATATTATTGGATGCGATCTTAAACAGCCAAGTGCTGAATTTGTATTTCGGTTGATAAGTGTGAAGACCGGCATATAATTTAATGAAAATCTCCTGTGTAAAATCCAGGGCCTGTTGTCGATCACTCACCATACGGCCGATGTAGTTTAAAAGAGGAGTCTGGTACTTCATAATGATCATCTCAAAAGCTTCTTTATTGCCTTTAAGGACGTTTTCAACGATTATTTTGTCTTCATCCATGGAGGACATCCTGTCCTCGTATATAGTTCATACGCAATTTCTTAGTAATAGTTTAGATTTTTGTCAATATTCAATGATCTCCGCATCGGAAGGATACTTGATTTTAAAGGTTTTATTTGACAGGCGCATATTTGTTTTGATCCGCTTGAAAGAAATCTCATTTTTGCTTCCTGTCCAATCGAAGAGGATGATTTTTTTTATGAGTCCATTTTTTTTATCCAGTTCTAAGAGAATATGCGAATAAAAGCCCTCCTCCTTTGGTGTTAACTTGAGCTGGAGCACATTCTTCTCATCGGTCGGAAACGGGCTGAGTTCGGCATTATAATTATCTCTGATATTTTTCTGTCCTGATAGAATGAAGAACACCTCTCCCTCATGACTTTCCTGGGATATGCGGCCGCGGAAAACCTGATTATCTTCGGGGATGTAGTACAAAAAGGTGCCGTTTTTAGAAAGAAAGGTTTCCTTTTCAGGGGCTTTATACTCCCATTTCATCATATCCGGTTTTTGAAACCAGATCTGCCCTTTTTTCTTAATGGGCATAGAAATAGACCCGGAATAGTAGATTTGTTCAAAATCAGCCTTCAGGGTTTTGAGGGATCGGAGCGAAAACTCTGCTTTAGAAACAGCTTGGTCAACATTCTGAGGAAAACACAAAACAGTTAAAAGCAGCATAAAAATTAAGATAATATAACAATGTTTCATTATTTCATTATAGATACTAAGGGACGAACATTCAAGAATCGGAAGAGTCTTTGAAATATCTGGAGTAAAACAATTTGCTATAGCTTGGAAATTTTAATATATATTCTGGGATGAACCTGACATATATTTTTGCGCTTTTTTTATTTTTTGTCCTCATTCTCGGCAGCAGTCTGCTGTTTGGCTCAAAGAACAAGAATCTGGAAGATTTTTTTCTTGCTTCCAGGAAACTGCCGGTATTCCTTGTTTTTCTGACTGTAGCCGCATCCTGGATGGGTGCTTCAAGCACTCTTGTCTCGACCGATGAAGCTCTGAGGCAGGGCATCAGTTCTTTCTGGGTGATGGGTTTACCCACGGTTGTGACGGTTCTTGTGTTTGCTTTTTTTCTGGCATCCCCCATCCGCCGCCTGCAGATCATTAGTCTGCCGGATCTTGTAGAGATGCGATATGGCCGCAGGGTGAGACATATGTCCTCTGTGCTGATCGTATGGTATATGGTTCTTCTGGCCGCTTCTCAGATGGTTGCTCTCGGGCAGTTTTTAAAATATTTTCTGGGAATGTCCTATGTTGAAAGCCTGATACTCGGGACACTTGTTGTCTTGGCATATGCTGTGTTCGGGGGATTCTTCTCTGTTGTTATCACGGATGGAATCCAGTTTTTTTTTCTGGCCGCAGGAATCATCGCCCTTTTTTTCACTCTTCTAAAGAGCGGCGGATTTCAAGATTTGGGTGTAATAGCCTCGGAATTAGGGAAAACGCATTATTTTGATATATTGTATGATATCAAAAGGAATATTCTGATCTTTTTTTCATTTACTTTGGCCTGGGTGATCTCTCCTATAACATGGCAGAGAATACAGGGAGCACGGGACCAAAAGAGCGCTGTGCGGGGACTGTTGTTTGCAGCCGCAGTTCTTCTGGCATTATATGCCGGCCTTGTGTCCATTGGGATGATGTCCTTATCTCAAGTGTCGCCCGATCCATCTGAAGGACCTCTCTTATCTTCGATCATTTCTTCCCAGGGGGGTTCTCTCTTAGGGGTATTACTGTTTGTCGCTATTATTTCCGCAGTTATGTCCACCTTGGATACGGCTATCAATACAGGCGCATTATCTCTCACTCATGATGTGATCGAGCAGATCGGTCTGTTCCGGCGGAAGAAGAGCCCGGTATTGATGGCGCGGGCCGCAACTATGTTCATCGGGATCATATCATTTATTATCGCCACACAGTTTCAAAGCATTCTAAAGACCCTGGGGCTTGCTTCCGAGATCATGGCTGAAGGTCTGTTTATCCCAGGGATCGCTATGATCTTCTTAAAAAGAAAATTTCCTAGAGCCGGAGCCATAAGTCTTGTTTCCGGAGGGGGCTTTGCTGTGATCGGTTTCTTCAATGAGATTGGTATCCTTGGCTGGCCCTGGCCCTCGTGGCCCTTTTCTCTTCCATACGGTTTGGCGATAAGCGGGGCGGGATTTCTTCTTGGAATTGTTATTGATTTGAGAAATAGGATATCATAAACAGATGTCTTTTAAAGAGAATCTTCGTCTGCGGCTTGTGGGGCGTCTTGGTAAGATTATATTCTGGTTCTGGCATAAGTCAGTTAGGATGACCCTTATCGGGGATGAGGAATATCAAAAGATCCGAAACGAGCGAAAACCGGTCATTTTTTTAGTCTGGCATGGCCGGATTTTTTTAGTCCCTTATTTTTTTCGGCGCAGGAAGATTATGCCGCTGATCAGTCCCAGCGAAGATGGGGAGATTGTAGCCCAGATCATGGAGAGATGGGGATATAAAATTTTAAGAGGCTCGGGCTCCCATTCCATGGTCGAATCATGGAAGGTAATGGTTAGAGAGCTCAGAAGCGGCGGCCAGGTCATCATTATCCCGGATGGTCCAAAAGGACCTGACAGAAAAGTAAAGCTGGGCGGGATCAAATTGGCCCAGCAGACAGGCGCGTATCTTGTTCCCTTCTCCTTTTCAACTTCGAAAAAGAAAATATTAAACAGCTGGGACCATTTCCTGATGTTCCTTCCATTTTCCAGGGTGGTTGCTATTTACGGAAAACCCTTTATGGTCGATCCTGATCTGTCTGGTGATAAACTGGAAAAAGAATGCCTGCGTATTGAGAAGATATTGATTAAGCTGGATCACAAAGCAGATAATTTCTTTTCCTGAATTATTAATAAAACTTGTCGATTCACATATTTATTTTGGGTGGTCATAGCTTTAAATAAAGGATTTTGTCAGGAAAATATTTTGGAAATTGTATGCAATTGTGATATATATACGTCAAAATTACAAAGGAGAGGCAAATGAAAGGAAAAATATGTATATTTGTATTGATTCTTTTTGGACTGACTATTCCGGTATTTGCACAGACGCCGGAAGAATTGATCGCTGAAGGGGACCAGTTATTAATGGAAGTACAGGATTTGGAAACAGCAAACCAGATTTTATCCAAATACCGGAAGGCATTAGGATTGCAGGAAAATAAATATGATTCATTTTGGCGTATTTCCAGGATAATGTATTTTATTGGAGCCCATACTGAGAAAAAAAAGGAAAAAAAGAGTATCTTTTCCCAAGCTGTCTATTATGCAAAAAAAGCTGTTGAGATAGAGCCGGAAAAACCGGATGGTTATTACTGGCTTGCTGTGAATAACGGCAAGGTGGGCGAGACCAGGGGAGTTCTGAAAAGCCTGTCATTGGTTAAGCCCATTAAAAAGGCGCTTAACAAGGTGATCGAGCTGGACCGCAGTTATGAAGACGGAGGAGCTGACAGAGTGCTGGGCCGAGTATTTTTTAAGGTTCCGGGGATAGCCGGCGGAAGCAAGGATAAAGCTTTGGAGCATCTTTTGAAGTCAAAGGAGTTGGGACCTGATGATGTGGTGACGCGGCTTTACCTGGCTGAAGCATTATTAGCAAAAAAAGAAAAGGAAAAGGCCCGGGCTGAATTGGAATACATTATTAATCTGGAAGATGATCCCCGCTGGATCAATGCTATTCAGGAAAATAAAGCTGAGGCCAAGAAGCTGCTTAAGAAAAAATTCAAATAAAAATCATAATCATAAGTTAAATCAGCAGGGATTTATTCTGAAAATACCTGTGCACAGAAGATTTCAATGGTTGCCCCTTTTTTCCATGCATCTTCGGGGAGGCCGGCTTTGAGGCATCCGTGTCTCAGATAGGTTTCAAGATCCCAGTCCCATTCCACAGGAACCTGTGGTAGAAGAAGCCCTTTGGATGAGCCTTGGAACACGATGATTCCGTGAGTTCCTATTTCGATCTCTGAAACATTGTCTATTTTTCGAGGAAGACTCAGGACGGAGATCTCGATCTTTGTGTCAGGAAGATCGTTCATGCTGATGGGCTCAAATCGATAATCCTCAGTAGCGGCTGAGATCGCTATTTTGATAACAGTTTCCAGAAGAGGTTGAACAGGAAGGGGATAACCGATGCATCCGCGGAGTTCCCCTCCTGTTTTTAATGTGACGAATACACCTCTGTTTTCGTTCAGAAGATCATCTTCCGGATGAAATTCCAATGTTTTTCCCTTTTTAAGATAAAGCTTGATCGCCTTTCGGGCAGTTTTCAGGAGGAGATCTTCCTGAGTTTTATTCAGCTTTTTATCCATAACTGCCTTTCTTTTGGCCTGTTGCGGGGGATAAGGGAAGAAGGAAAAAATCCTTTTCGTACTCGATGATATAAGCTGTAAAGATCGGCTGTTTATATCCTCCTTCTTGAATATGGAGAAAAAGTTTCCCATAGCAAGCAGGAGTTAAAATGTTTTTTAAAAACTTTTTTTTATTCTGATAAGAAAAAAAACCAGTAATCGTTTCATCATATAGTTTATACAGCGCTTGAAGCTCGTCTGGTGAATGGAAAAATCCAGGTGAGGAGGGAAGAATGTCCTCTACATGAAACTTTCCTCCCTTTTTGTGTCCCAGAAGAAGACCATCTGGCGCCGCTTGGACGAGATACAAAGCACGGAATGAACGTTGAGCGCGAGTAGAGAGAAAAACCTCTTTCATTGAAATTATTATACCAGATTATTGCAAAGGATTTCATCTAATTGAATATTTTTGAAGGCCAGTTGCCTGCTAACCTGGATTATTCACGGGTCGAGATGCACGACGTGGCGCATGAAGCCGTATTCATATACTGCGAATGCGCCGCAACAAAGCAGATC
>CBDVEQ010000006.1:0-32220 GCA_965373045.1 uncultured bacterium
ATGGTCATGTAATCAACAGGGATGACCACAAAATCAGCAAGCTTCCCTACCTCGATAGATCCCAAGATGTCTTCCGCAAACATAACATAGGCACCACCCATGGTTGCAGCCCGCAAAGCCTCTTCTCTTGTCATGGCCTGTTCTGGGATCCAACCACCCGGAGGATTATTATTCCGGTCCTGTCTGGTTACCGCAGCATGCAAGGTGTAAAATGGGTTGTATGGAGATACAGAATAATCTGTCCCGGTTGCAACCACAACACCCAGATCCAATAAGTCGCTCCAAATATAAGCATACTTTAAACGCTCAGGCCCTATCCTGGATTCAGCAAAGTGCATATCCTCAGTCGCATGCAGAGGCTGCATTGAAGCAACAATTCCCAGCTTGGCAAGTCTGGGGATGTCATCAGGAGTAAGTACCTGACAATGCTCAAGAGCGAACCTGGCATCTTTACCGTCTATCCCAGTTGCCTTCAGAGCCCTTTCGTAGGCGTTAATTGCGATCCGATTCGCAGCGTCACCAATGCAATGTATCCTCATATTAAAACCAATTTTTAGCAACTCGGTGGCAGATTGAGCAATTTTGTCTTCACTTTGTCTAGGTTCCCCATAATAACCCGGATAGTCGCTGTATTCCTCAAGGAAAAGTGCACCTCTTGACCCTAAAGCCCCATCAGCAAAAGCCTTGACTGTGCGAACGAAGAATTTGTTATTGTAATTGAACGGTTTGCCCAGCTTTTTCGCTGCATCCTCACTAACCATCTCGTTGATTCTTATCCGGAGCAAACCCACCTCATAAAGTTTTATTCGTCTTTGAACCTCTTCATAGCCCGTCATGCTGGCACCATGGATAGTTGTGAGTCCGCTGACCACGGCCAACTGAGTTCCTTCTACGAGGTTACGACTTCTTTCAAAATCGGTCATTGGAGGCAAGGGTGGAATAAGACGTGTTAATTGTGCAGGTGCCCTTTCTACGAATTCGCCTGTGGGCTCCCCATTTTTGCCCTTTTTAATATGACCGCCCGGAGGATCGGGAGTGTCGCGGGTAATGCCGGCAAGTTCTAGAGCTTTGCTGTTGGCGCCACTGCCATGTGTGTATCGGCTAATATAAACAGGATTATTTGGGGCTGCGGCATCAATCAGTTCCTTACGGAATTCTGGTGGATCCCAAACATCTGACATCCAACCACTTAATACTAACCACTGTGGTTCAGGCCCTGGCCGCATTCCTTCCCCAGTAGCCAAGCAATGCTTTATCACTTCCTGCATTCGCTCTACAGAAGCCCACTCACCGATTGCAGCCCTGATGTCTGGAGTTCGTGGATACAAAATTCTTTCTCCGTACCTGATGTGCACATGGGCATCATGTAAACCAGGAATTATGGTTTTACCTTCCAGGTCGAAAACAAGGGTAAGAGGACCAACGTATGCCTGTACTCCAGCATCATCACCCACGTAGATGAACTGCCCGTCTTTCACTGCAAAAGCAGAAGCTGTGCTGAATGCTTCATCAACAGTATAGATGTTGCCGTTGACGTAGATTCTATCAGCTTCTTGAGCCCCCCTAACCGCTGCCGGTGCTGGTATGACCAACACAAGCAGCACAAAAATAAAAAAGATACTAGAAAATCTTTTCATTATATTCATCTTATCTGCTCCTTTCTTAATATTATGGGCTTTGTTGTATGAATCGAAAACATGTGCACCTCTCCCTCTGACAAACTATTCTGTCCAACCACGTACGACAAAGGTTCACCCATTTCGAACATCCGATTTGGGATAGCGCAACCAATCGCAGCTTCCCGCTTCTGAGCATCATCATTCTTGGCTCTCAGCCGTCCTCCAATGATTCTCTTGTAACGATAGAATGCGTTTTCCGCGTGACTCTGCAAATAGTATCCAGACTGACGCTTCCACTCGGACCGTCCCTTGCTCCGGTCCGGCGGGACACGGTCGTGTGATCTGGGCAGGGCAGATACAAATCCATCAGTCTTAGGATGGATTTGAGGAATCCTTCCACCTGGCGTAATGGAAGGTGAAAGATCAGCCTGTGCAAATACGGCATATAGTGTGGCCTATTGCGTTATCCGGCTCGCACGAATCATAGAATATCACATTGAAAATAAACTGTTTTGTCGTAACCATCATCTTTTAGCCGTCGGTCTTCTGCAGAAAATATTGCCACCTAAACAGATACTATCAGAGCTTATTGCTATCATTCAAGAAATATTTGAGAGGGATCTTCTGGTTTTAAGGGATATTTAAGCAATAGATAGATGCGTATCTTATTTATTTTTAACCAGATATCACAACCCGACAACATTAAACAATATTAAGCATTATCTAAAGGGCGGGATACGTAATATTATTTCGTATACATATCTATTAATGTGAAATAATATTTCGTTATTTAAACTTGATATATGTATTTATATTTCGTATAATTAAGACATGAAAAAATATTTTTTTACTGAACAAATTAGCAAAAAGCTTAAATCAATTGAGAATTTACCTGAATGGCTATCCGATTATCCTAATTTAAAGGACCAAATCAAGCTCCTTCGAGAAACGCTAGGAATGACTCAAGAACAATTGGGAAAGATGGTCAACCGGTCTCTAAGATCTATCCAGCAAATCGAGAGCGGCGATGCAATGCCTAGAATCTCAACTCTTTACAAAATAGCAGATGCATTAAATACAGAATTAAAAATAGCGCTTATTCCTCGTCAGAATATCATTGAGTTTCTGAATAAAAAAGCATCTAAAAAAGCTAAACAACTGGTGAAGCTTAACAAGACTAGCTCTGCACTTGAAATACAATCCCCTTCTGATGAGGAAAGCAAAGTTCAAGTCGAGAGTCTTAAAAGAGAAATCCTAGATAAAAAAAGAGATAGTTTATGGAATCAGAATCAAATAAAAAAATAAATCGAGGACTTCCCACAGGTGCAACCCCATTAACTCCGGAAGATTTGGATGGTTTATTACCCAAATATATAACCACAAGAAGAGAATTAAATGATGCAGAATTCATAAACATATCGGAGGCTTCAAAAAAATATTTGCTATCGAGAAAAAATATTCAATTTACGATCAGTAGTCTTTTCAGAATACACAAAGAAATGTTTGGAAAAGTGTGGAACTGGGCTGGGAAAAAAAGGAAAACAAATAAAAATATTGGAGTTGACAAAGCCCAGATAGAAGTGGAGCTGAAAAAGTTAATTGATGATTTTGATTTTTGGAAAGAGCAAAATATTGGAACTCTTGAAATATCTGCACGACTCCATCATAGACTTGTATATATCCACCCCTTTAATAATGGTAATGGAAGATGGGCAAGATTTATTATAAATCTTTTTCTCATAGAACAATTAAACTCTTATCTTGATTTTCCAGAAGATGAGCTGATTTTAACCGCCAAAATAAGAAAGACGTACATTCAAGCGCTGCAAGAAGCCGATAATTTAAACTATGAGCCTTTGATTAATATTCACAAAAAATACATTTCGAATTTCACCATTTGAATGGAGGGTAGGCCTATTGTTTTATCAGCTCGATGTCGCCTTGATCTCCCTCTGGGGTCTCCCAATGACCCTTCATGGTATCGCCTTCAACCTTCTCTCTGAATAATACCTCGCTGACTATTCTCGTGCTCCCAAAACCAGAATGGAAAAGAATCAATATCTCTTTGGCCTTCCCATCTTTTCTACTGTCTGACAGCGCCATGTTTCCCTCTCTCACCAGGGTGTCGGACCACTTAACGGCGGGAGCTAACCTGCCTTAAGCACTTCAGTCTCGGCATACTATAAGAATTTCCTTTTTGTGTGCGCCTTCGATTCCACACAATTTTCCTCAATTTCCTTCCACTGATGTCCTGGAATGAACATATCACATGAAAAAAGGTGAACTTGAGGTAAGCGATAATCTTGTCGATAACTTTATGATCTGCTATGAAAGCGATGATTGACATCTTGCCTCCACACGAGGGGCACAACATTAGAGCGGCAACCCTGATTGACGGTGTGAAAGGGATTCAAAGTCGCCTTTCATCCTTTAATACTAGGGTGGGGTGGAGGGTCTAGGTCCGTGAATAATCCAGGATAATAATGAATGGGCAAAGAGAAAGTGAATAAACAGAAAAAAGGTAGTACAATTATAAAGTTAAATTCATCACCGGGAAAAAACGTCGCATGAAAAGCACTAAGCAAGATATATTCCTGGGAATCTCGGCGATCTCAACATCTAAAAAAGCTGTATTTATTGTTTCTGGCTTTGTCTTTCTCATCATGGTCATTCCTTTCTTTAATCATATAGTGGATGATGCGTATATCAGCTTCAGGTATGCGAAAAATCTGGTTGACGGCCATGGCCTGGTATTCAACTCTGGAGAAAGAGTCGAGGGCTACACGAACTTCCTTTGGGTAATACTGTCTGCGCTTTCGTTTATCTTTTCTCTTGCTCCTGAAACGATAGTTCGGATCATCGGAATGCTTAGTGGGCTTGGAACGATAGCGGCCATCATTCATTTCAGCCCTGCAGACAAACGTTTTCCACAGCTTCTATGGATGCCTGCACTTTTTTTGGCAGTCAGTCCACCGTTTGTGGTATGGGCCACCGGTGGCTTGGAAACACCACTTTTTGCCTTCCTTATTACTCTCGGTGTTCTGCTTGCCGCTGACGGCGTACAGAAAGAACGTCTGCCCATATCAAGCGCAGTGCTTTTGGCATTGGCGTCTTTAACCAGACCAGAAGGCGTATTAGTCGCAGCCATAGTCTCGGTATCCGCTTTTTTGATTATGATGAAAAATTCAGGTTTTCGAAAGAAATGGTTATTGTGGAATATCATTTTCGCAGCCATATTTTTGCCGTATTTTATATGGCGCCTGAGTTATTATGGATTTATCTTCCCCAACTCATACTACGCAAAGGTGGATGTGGGAGGTTCTCAATTGAACCGGGGATTCTTTTATTTGTATGGATTCCTAAAAATCACCGGTTACTGGCTCCTTGCAGCTTTTGTGGGATTCAAGTGGGTGAAAAGGAAAAAATACTTATGGGTTTTATCTATCGTGACACTCTTGTTCACATTTTATATTATTTATGTCGGCGGAGATGGTTTGCCCATGTTTCGCTTTTTTGTACCTCTAACCGGCTTCTTTTTTCTTCTCATCGCCTGGTCGCTTTCCGGAATACTTGAAAAAACACAAAAATGGAAATCCGGAAGAACAATTATTACAGCCATGCTCCTTGCTGCATGGATTTTCTCCATGACCCAGGCCTTTAGAGGACCTGCCTTCGATTATGTCATGCAGGATATTTACGAGGTTAGCTCATGGAAAAAGATCGGATTATGGTTTAAAGAACACGGAGAACCCGGTGATTCCATCGCCGTGATTCCGGCAGGAGCCATTCCCTACTTCTCAGAACTTAAGACAATCGATATGCTCGGGATAAACGATTTGACCATCGGGCACAAAGCCACACGTGAAATAGGCAGGATGCAAGCAGGGCATGAAAAACATGATGTAGAGTATGTTCTGAGCCGAAAGCCCACTTATGTGATCCTCGGTATCTATGGTCTCGCGCCAGAATTACTACCGCCAAAACAGATCATTCGACCTTTTTATCCAGCTGAGATCGAGCTGCTGCAGTCCAGCAAGTTTCATCAGCAATATAAAGTCGATTCAGCCAAGACTGAAGATGGGTATTTTTACTACTTTGTATTAATTGATAAGGATAAAGGGAAGGATATAGTAAACTGATCGCTTTGTGTGGAAGTTGAGTTCGGATTGTCTCAATTTTCCTCAATTTCCACCTACTGATGTCCTGGAATGAACATATCACCTATTGGACACTTTGAGGAGGAGGAGGCCGTTCGGCCATGAAGGTGAGCTTGAGGTGAGCGATAATCTTGTCGATAACTTTATGATCTGCTATGAAAGCGATGATTGACATCTTGCCTCCACACGAGGGGCACAACAGAGGATCGACCTCGTAGACTTTTCGGATCATCTCGGCCCAGCCTTTGGAGGGCACATATTTCCCGCAGAGACAGAGATCAGAGAGGAGGTGCCTTTTCAAAATAATGGAATAACACACGATACAATACCGTCTGTTCCGGATGCTGCTGACGATATACTCCTGCCATAGCAGGGATGTTGATCCAAAAATCAGGCCAGAAGCCGGCATAGACAGAAATATGTTTTACTTTCCCCTGTAAGAGGCCAACATCAATTTTTATACTACTGCTTCCAAACGTGGTTATTTAGATTCATTTGTAAGGTACTTAGCATTTATGGAAATAGCGAGAGATTATTGGGGGGGAAATCTGTCAGTTTTCGATAGCTACTATAATGAGTTAGCAAAAATTGCAGTAGCAATGAAGCTTTAAATGTCATCTAAAGAAAGGGATTATGGAAGATATAAGGGTATTCTATTTACCAAAGAAGGCATATACAAAATTACAGGTATTTCCTCTATAGATTCTCACAACATCAGATTCGTTTTATAAGACACGTGCATGAAAAAACGGGGCTTTCAAAATACGAAATTGCAGATATGTTTGGCGTTAATATGAATTTTATTAAAAAAATCATCTCTGGGACTCAAAAAGAATTATATAAAAAACCAAAAAGAAAGATTTCCCTATATGAAAAGGTTGAAGATAATTCAGGGGAGTTGAGCAGGATTCTCAAATCCAAGAATTTTGATTGGCAACATTTCCTAAAAAGAAGTAGGATTTATATGAATTAATTAATCTTATTAGGAGGGATTAGGATGAAAACTAAAATTTTGGTGGGGGGCTTAATCTACCTTTTTCTTATGAGTTGTACAATAACTTTCCCAATAAATATGTACACAACAGATTCTTTAAGTGGGGATGTGATTGTTCCCGTAAAATACGTAGGTGGTCTTGATAGTCTAAAGAAAAGGACTGAGGGTAAATTGTTTATTACCAACTCCACTACTAGATTTGTTTCAGAGAAGGAAATCGTCCATTTTAACTTCCCCACAAGCTCAATTAGTGGTGTTTATGCAGGAGATGAAATAAAGCGTCACTTTGGCAAGACTTTAGACCGATGGCTTTTAAAATACCCCCTGGCGCTTTTCATTAAAGACATATCAGAAGTGATAGTCATAGAATTTAATGAAAAAGAAAAGAATATAGTTGCAAATCTTATTTTTCAGATAAGAGTTGGAACCGGACCTATGTTGAAAAAGACCATTCAAGCCAAACACATGTTTGCAGCAACAGCTGACACAATCTCAGACTATGAGGAGTTTCTCAACCTGCACCCTGATTCAGAATTTGCAGAGGAAGCACGTTCTCGGCTGAATTTACTAAAAGAAGAATCGCCAGAAACAAAGGCCCTCAAAAAGGATATCCGCCCCACAAAAGTAAAATCCTCAGTGCCAAAACCAAGAATTACAACGGCACAGCCTGAGGCCCAGGCACCTATAGACAAAATCACTCCTATTTTCCAGTTGACTTATCGCGACTTCATATTCAACCGTCCAGGGAGAAGCATATTGAGGAACCGCATAGGAGAACAAATCGCTCATAAAACCTATCTATATGAGGGGCCCGGCAGCAAAATCCTTATTTCTATCAATATTTACACAGAAGCAGACGGACGCGTGGCAACAATATACTGTGATTCGACCGGTAAGCCTGGTTTGCATTTTTACCTTTGTCTGGACCGCGAGGGAAATGTAATCTATATCGATGGGAAACCTGCAATCATAGAAAGGGACAAGTACAGGCCAATAAAACAGCTTTCGCGAACTCTCGGAAGGGGAGGGAAGGATAAGGATGGCAGGAAGTTCTTATTGACGTTGGTTTATCCAATGGAAGACCCTGACAGTGTTGGTGTTAAGGGCTGCAGATTTGTCTGGTGATGCCGGACCTATAGAAGTCACAGTTACTAATTGGCCACCTCCATCACTAGTTCCACAAGCAAAGGATAAATAAGCATAATTAATATTCGCAAAACCGACACTAGGACTGCCCTGGGGGCTGTGTCGCTTAATCGGTATTTATGTAAAACCGTTACCCTGTAAAACGACTTGGGAGGAAAAATAAATTATTGAGGCGAGCAGAAACAAAATCCCTTAAAGCCTTGGCTCCCCTGGATCGATTAGAGGGGGGCAGGTCGTCAGAAGTTCGGACTGGACGGCATCGAGGTAACAGAGGAGGTTTTCGAGTCCGAGGCATCCATCGTCTTTGAAGAATCCGAGAATAGGGTCCATACTATCAAGGCAGTAATGGTCGCCACCCTAACGGGCTAAGCGATTTAGGCCTAATTCCTTTGCCCATTTAAGCGCTTCATTATACTCATTACGATTCAGCCGGCGGGATATTTTGGGATAATCCTTGGCTTTATATTCGGGACGATACTGCCGCATAATATTTATATAGCTGGATTTCGATATTTCTTCGGCAATAAACTCAAGCACTTGCTTTGTATCTGAAACCCTGTTCGGCAGCACCAGATGCCGGATCATCAGGCCGCGACGGGCAATTCCTCTTTCTGCTGTCTTTAAGTCGCCCACCTGCCTGAACATCTCTTTGAAGGCCAGCCTTGCATAATAAGGATAATTGTAGGCCTCTGAGGAATATTCGGCTGAATGTTCAGGATTCATATATTTAAAATCCGGCAGATAGATGTCAACAATCCCATCAAGCAGCTTTAAAACCTCAGGTTTTTCATAACCGCCGGTGTTATAGACAAGGGGGATCTTCAGACCCATAGGGATGGCCATATTCAAGGCGTCGACAATGTTGGGAAGATAGTGAGTCGGTGTGACCAGGTTGACATTATGGCATCTGAATTCCTGCATTTTAATCATGGCCCTGGCCAATCGTCTATTAGAAACCTCTTCTCCACTCCCTTCAAAGCTGATCTCATAATTTTGGCAGTAAATACACCGAAGACCGCAGTTCGAGAAAAATATTGTTCCTGATCCATGTGTCCCGACCAATGGTGCCTCTTCACCAAAATGAGGAAAGGCACTGGAAATTTTCACCCTGTCACTGGCCCGGCATTTGCCCAGCTCTCCCTTTGTCCTGTCCACACGACAATCCCTGGGACACAGGGTGCAGCTTTCGTAATATGCCTTAAGTTCTTTAATCCGTTCTTTAAGTTTCCCTTCTTTATGCAGTTTCAGATAGGAAGGATATAATTCTTTCTTTTTTTCCTTTTTTTGTTTTCTGCCGTTTGGAAGAGAACCAGCCGGAGACCCGATCACGAACATACCGGTCCATTTCATAGAGAAATCCAAAAAATCCCGTCTGTTTATTATGCTCATCCCAAATCTTATTATACCTGAAATTGACTTCACATCAAAAAGGCGATTTTCATTTTATCATTCTGGCATAGGCGTTCAGATCAAGAAAAGAAGACGGAATATCTCCTCTTTTTATTTTCTCAAGAGCAAGAGCAGCGACCATGGCAGCATTGTCTGTGCAGAATTCAGGGGAAGGGATGAAACCGGCTAGCCTATACCTCTTTGCCAGTTCAGTAAAACCCAGCCTTAAAGCCTGGTTTCTCGCCACTCCTCCGGCTAGTATCAACGCACGCGGATAGTGCAGATCAATGCCCTTTTTCAGGTTCATCAGCAGCGCGCGGACGACGGCATCCTGAAAACTGGCGAGAAAATCATAGATCTCTGTACAACTTTTGGTGATCTTTTGATCCCTGATGTGCTTTATAGCCGCAGTCTTCAGGCCGCTGAAACTGAAATCAAGGCTATTGTCCGACATATGAGGAAGAGTAAATCGAAATCTTTTGCGGTCTCCGCTTTTTGCCATTTTATCGATCACAGGACCACCGGGATACCCAAGATCCAGAAACTTAGCGATCTTATCCAGAGCCTCACCGGCCGCATCATCCCGTGTTCGGGCGATCAGCCCGGCATCCAACTTTTCTTTTACAAGATAAATAGAAGTATGCCCCCCTGAAACAATAAGCGCCAGGGCGGGAAAGGGAATCTCGGAATTTTCAATAAACGCGGAGTGGATATGAGCCTCAAGATGGTCTGCAGGGATAAGCGGTTTATCAAAATAATATGCCAGTCCCTTGGCAAAAGACAGGCCGACAAGAAGGGACCCGATCAGGCCCGGTCCTTGCGTCACAGCAAAGTAATCCATGTCGGAAAGCCGGAGGCCTGCTCGTTGGAGACTCTCACTTACCACATAACCAATGGATTGTATATGCCTGCGCGAGGCCAGCTCAGGTACAACTCCTTTGAACGGGGCATGAATTTCGTCCTGTGACAGCACAATATTGCTCAGAACCTCACACCCCGCAGTCAGAACCGCGGCAGCCGTCTCATCGCATGAGCTTTCAATTGCCAGGACATATGGACTCTGTTTTGGATTTTTTCCCCTACTAGTATTCATGTTTCAATTTTAAAGATCCATCCTGAGTTCAGCCAGACTGTTCTTTAAGGGCGTGCGGGCCACTCCTTTTTCCGTGATAATAGCGGAAATGTATTCTGCCGGAGTAACATCAAAAGCAGGGTTCCTGACCTCGACATTTTCGACAGTCAGGCACAAACCGCCTATCTTCCTGACTTCATCCGGGCTTCGCTCCTCGATCGGAATCTGGTCTCCGTCTTGAAGCTTATAATCGACCGTACTCATGGGAGCAGCAATATAAAAAGGTATACCATGTTCCCTGGCCAGCACAGCAACGGAATAAGTGCCGATCTTGTTCGCCACATCTCCGTTCCGGGCAATTCTGTCCGCGCCGGTAATGACTGCGGATATTTCGCCTTTTTTCATGAGATAGCCGGACATATTGTCCGTTATTAGTACCACTGGAATATTTTCTCTGACAAGTTCCCAGCATGTCAATCTGGCCCCCTGAAGAAAGGGGCGGGTCTCACCAGCATAAACAGTGATCTTTTTTCCGGATTCAAAAACAGCCCTAATAACACCCAGTGCTGTTCCGTAACCCGCAGTGGCCAGCGCTCCGGCATTACAGTGGGTGAGTACGGTCTCACCGTCCTGAAAAAGATCTTTTCCCCAGTACCCGATCATCTTGTTGGTTTCCACATCCTCTCTTTCGATGGTTTTTGCTTCATCCAATAATCTCTGTTTCAGGTGAGATAGTCCTTCTGCACTGTTTGTTAAAAAGATTTTTTTCATCCTTTCGAGCGCCCAGAACAGGTTGACCGCAGTGGGCCGGGTCTTCTCCAATCTCTGATAGATCCTGTCAAACTCCTTCTCTAACTCTTTGTCTTTTTTCAACCCAAAAACCCCCAGAGCCACACCAAAAGCAGCGGCGACACCAATGGCAGGAGCTCCCCTGATCACCATTTTTTCGATCGCCTCAGCCATACAGATATAGGAGGAGCACTCAACAAACACCTCTTCTCCCGGGAGTTTTCGTTGATCGATCATTAAAACTTTGTCGTTTTTCCAGGCTATAGTCGGCAGCATTTTTTATTTTTTCCAATCCGGGGTTTCAGGCCCATTCCATCCCCATTTTTTTATCCATCGTTTGTAGGAAGAACGCAAAGCATCCCTGTCCTTTCCCGACAATCCGGCTTCCAGTTTTTTATAGCAAAAGATGATCTGCAGGTCATTGTCCCTGCTGATCTCAACAGCAGGAAGGCCCAGTTCTTTCGCCATAACCGCTTCTTCAAAGCCGGGTTGATAATCATCCAGATGTCCGCATATCTGAGCGATAAGATAATGATAATAACCGCAGCTGAGATTTTTTTGAGAGAGCCGCTCGACTTTTGTCAGAACAGATCTCAATGCCCTGGTTTTTTCCCTTCCTTCTTCCAAAAGGACTTTGTTCAGGGATGTCTCCACATGCCGCTGAGCGGACAAAAGCACGACAGGCTTAAATTTTGATCTGTCCATAAGACGCGCAAAGACTCTATCCGATACATTCCCCATTCCAAGTTCATTAAGAGTTACTGCCATTCCGTAAAGAGCCAGGTCGCCGGCCCATTCTTCTCCCTTTTCAAAACCAAATACGAATGCGTTCTGGAAACTCGCTTCAGCTTCAGCCCAAAGCTCCAATTCCATTTCTGCCATGCCTTTTACGAGATAGGCTTGAGCAGAAGGATGTTTTTTTACTTCGGACACCGCCTCCAGCCTGGCTCTTTTATAAAACGATGCCGCTCTGTCTCTATCATAGGAACGCGCAAAATCCCGTCCCTGTGCAAAGTAGAATTTAGCCTCCTGGAGATGGGACACGCAGGATGTCAGTAAACAAAGGATAAACAGAACCAGCAGAAATGGTGCTATGCGTGGTGTTTTGCCAGGCTTAATCATTGTTCTGCTCCAAATATTTTTTAACAAGTCCGGCAATCGCCTTCCTCGAAGAATATTGTTTAAGAAGAGAGGCGCTGAGAGAAGCCAGATTTTCAAAAACCAACGAGAGACCCGCGACAAGGCGTGACCGGCCCTTTGCCGTATCAATATCATGGACCGCTTTTGATACCCTACCGGAAAATTCACTGACTATACAGCGGAAATCGCGATTATTCAATACATCAAAAAAAAGAGCAGTTAAGAACGGATCCGAGAGGCCAACAACTGGATACAAACATGTGAAGGCCTTTCTTAGGGCCCTCATGTCTTTTTTCTCTACCTCAACCCTGTACTGACGGGAAAGATCCTCATTAAGATCGAAAAAAAACAGGATAAATTCGTCCGGTTTGATCCTGACCCGCCCGGGATCTGACCAGACCTTCCAGGAAAAAATCTTTTTTTTCCATTCCCCGGGCCTGCGCAGCATCCAGAAAAGGGTTGTGTAAAGGAGAGGAAAGTAAAGGTACTTTTGTTTGGGAAGCGCGTTCTCCAGCGCTGAAACGCCGTTTTTTATAAACTGTTCCAAAGGGTTGTCTTTCATATCAGGCAAACTCCGTTTCTCTGCCAATGTAACACAATTTGAATCAAAGTGTAAAAAGAACCACGCTCAAATGTCAAGAAAATGGTATTACCTCAGCCAAAAAATAGCAATCCTGTATGCTCTTTATCATTCCTGTAAAGTTCAAAAAAGACTAGACAGAAAAAACCAAAATGATCTACAATTTGAATAAGTAGATATTTTTAGCGGCAGAAGGACCGCTTATTTTGCGAATTAGAAGAAAGAGGGAAATAATGAGAAGCACTAAATTACTTATTATTCTGTCTATATTCCTGATATCCAGCAGTCTTACTGCACAATGGGCACGGACTTACGGAACAATTGCAGATGATATTCCCCGTTCAATCATAAAAGCAATTGATGAAGGATACTTCATAATAGGGTATAGTGTCCAAGGCACAGGATATAACTACAGTGTGGGTTTTCTATGTATTATGAAAATATCTGATGACGGTACAATTCTCTGGCAGCAGACTTTAAAACCAGCCAGAGATAATACATATGGTGGGGCTTATGACATCCGGATAACCAAAGATCATGGGTATATAATGGTGGGCAGATTTGAATCTATGGTGGGCTATTATGAAGGTTGGGACGTTTCTTTACTTATCCTTAAACTCACAAAAAATGGGGACATTGAATGGCATAAAGAATATGGTGGAAGTGGTTACGATAAAGGATTATCCGTTCTCGAAACGGACGACAATGGTTACATGGTTGCCGGAACAACCCTGTCTTTCGGAGCAGGGAGAAGGGACGCATGGATTTTAAAGCTTGATTCCCAGGGGGATATCGAATGGCAAAAAACATATGGGGGGGCTGATAATGATGGAATTCAAGATATTGTAAAGAACAATAATCACGGTTATTCCGTAGTAGGCAGTACTCAAAAAGGCAATAACTTTGATTTTTTAATCATGAAAATTGGATTAACTGGAGAAATCGTTCAACAATGGTCATTCGGCGGCAAAAACCAAGATAACGCTTATTCCCAATATTTATCAAATGACGGTTTATACTTCATTGCCGGCTCCACTCGGAGTTTCGGATATCAAAATGATAACGTTTTAATCATCATGCTCAAAGATGATAAAGGAATAGAAAATTGTGTTTATACAGGAACAACAGATCTTATTGTATCCAATACAAATATCGTTCCGACTGAATCATATGCCGTCATGAACATCACATCTGCCGCACATGATATCTATGACATTGAGCAAGGTCTTACCTTCGTACCGATTCAACAGCTTTGCCTTTCCGGTAAGAAGAAAGGCAAAGGAGTTATCAGGTGAAAACTCCTAGCAGTAATATGAAGAAAAAAATTCTTCATATCTCTTTAATGATGTTTATTTTAACATCCTTATCCTATCCGCAAAAAAGCACACAATTTTTTCTTTTCGGAGGCAAGAATTATCATTTTGAATATGGGACGGAAAAAGATTATATCGTCGGAACGAATGATTTCCCTGTTAATCCCTCTCATCTTCCATTTAATTTTGGAGGAGCGTTTACTGTTTATTTTTCCAAAAGGATAGGAATAGAATTGGATGGTAGATATACTCTATCTTCAAAGCTTAATTTAGTTGATCCAATTGATCAGGATACGCTCAGCATGAATTCTTACAAACATTTATCCCTTACGGCAAACTTCATTTATCAATTTCTTTCAAAAAGAATAAGGCCATATGTGATCATTGGAGGAGGATTTGACAGAATTTCTGCAAAAGATGAGACTTATCTGACAGAATACGGGTATCAAATAGACATAAAAGCGCCTCTTGAAAGTGAGCTTATTGATCCTTTAGCTCAAATTGGGGCTGGTATATTTATTTATCTGAATGATTTTTTAGGAATCAGATTTGACTCTCGTTACATAGTGATTTTTGACACTCCCAATAATATCCATTGTTTTAATATAACTTTGGGAGTTTTTCTGAGTGTGAATGAATAGGGCTTTTCATAAAGCAAAAGGTTATTTTTTAACACCGATCGCAGCATAATTGGAAGGGGAGTAAAGCAGTTTGTTGAGCTTATCGATATTCCTGTTCAGAACAGTGGCTGTCTCGTCCGAAGAAGGCAGGTCCTGAAGCCTGTCTTTATCAAGAGGAGCCGAATATTTGATCTCTACTTCTTCAAATCCTGCGCTCTCCATCAGAAACTGCAATGCCAGAGGATGGATGGGCATCTGATGCGACATATCCAGAAAATATATCTGGACCAGGGCAAAAACCGAAGTCGGATTTACAGTCTCAAGGATGATAGGGCTCGAAGGAGCCAGCTTAAAATAGGCAAGCTCGATCAGGCGCTTTAGATATGGCGGAGGAAGGTGCTCGATGACCTGAGAGGAAAAGATCCCGCCAAGAATCCCGTCATCATAACCGGCAAGAGTTTCCAGAATATCCGCCTTTTTACAGTTCAATCCCTTCTCAAGGCAGATCTCGATCATCTGTTCATTGATGTCGACCCCCTCGGCCTCAATCCCATTGTCTGCGAGAAGTTCTATGAATTCCCCTCTACCGCAGCCTAGATCCAGTACTTTCTTTCCCTTTGAGAAAAAAGCCAGATACTCTATCTGTTGAGATCTAACATCGTCGGCAGTACCTCTGTATCGGTTCTCGAAAGCCGCATATGTCCAATCCTCTATCGGACCAGAAATTTCCCTGATCTGGGCCTCGGCAGGCATTTTTTTCTCGTTCAGGACGGAAAGAAGCCGGTTTAGCTGTTCCTTTAAATGGAGGAACTTTTTTATCAGGAGATTGACGTCCTCATATGCGGTAGCCAGGCGGTCCACCCGCCATTCCATGCTCTTGAAGATCATCCCCGTATGATTGCTGCTCAGAGCATCCCATTCCCTGTCTTTTACATCGATCAGGCCGGAACCCATTTGGATGACATCGGTCAGGCCGGAAAGCAGGTCGTGTGTTCCTTCCCAGTTTTGAGAAAAGAGATTCTGGAATTCTTTAAAAACCAGAAAAATCTGATGATTGACCTGGCTTTGATCCCTGTCTTTAAGGGAACCCTGAGAAGAGGGAAGGTTTATTAATTCTTCCAGACGGGAGAAGAGGCTCTGTAGTTTCAGAGATCCTAACTGAGATTCCAGTTCCCGGCTTTTTGTCTTTAATTCATCTAGACGGGAAAAAAACTCCTGCTCTTTTTTTTTCCTTTCCTGGGTGAGTTTTTCAATTGTGCGTTGCATCAATCCTTTGAATCGGATTTGGATTTATCTTCCTGTGCTTCCTTTTCCTTTTCTTCTTTGCCGCTAATGGATCGTTTAAAATTCTTAATACCCTCGCCTAAAGATTTGCCCAGTTCGGGTAAACGCCGTGCACCAAAGACGAGAATAACAAGCAGAACAATCAGAATAAGCTCTGTTGGACCGACCGGACCTAAAAAAAACATAAACACCTCCTCAAGAGTGTTAAAGTTACTTGACTCCCTCTAAAATGTCAAGGTCAGGCTTTCTGGAATGATTTGGAGTCGCTTTTTCTCCTTGATCGCTTTTACGTTCTTCCGGATCTGGGTTTGATCTGTATCGATCTCCAAAGATCTTTCCCACGCGGTCAACGCCTCATCTTTATTTCCGATCCGGTAATAACATGTTCCAAGAGCATTCAGAAGTTGTGTGTTTATTCCAAACCGGGAAACGGCTTTATTCAGAACGTCAATCGCTTTTCCACATTCACCCAACTGTAAAAAAGCCCGGCTTAAGATCGGATACGCTTCATAGGGAAACGGCGGCGTCCTATCCAGAAAAGGAAACAATGTATTTATGACTTTTTGATATTGCATCAGTTGCAGATCACATTTTGCCAGACTCAAGGCAAAATTCAGAGAATCCGGATTTATGCGGTACGCTTTTTCCAAATGCTCCCTGGCTTCCGCAAGACTATTAGAGTTGAACAGCTGTGAGCCGATAATGAAGTTATGGATAGGGTCATTCAATCCAGGCATCAGTTTATTATAAAACCACGGCCTGGCGACCGCCTGGAGATGTGTGATGTCAAACTCCTCTGACTGAGAAAGAATTTCTTTTTCATCTAATAGGACTGAGACTTCAAGGTAATAATGAGCGGGTGGAAAATCCTTAAGAACCCATGTCTCAAAAAAATCAGGAGTCGTCAGATTATCCTTTATCCTCCGGATAAAGGAACGAAATTCTTTTCCTTCTCTTTTAAAAACATATTTGACTTTGCCTTTTTCTCTGAGGGAAGCATCCAGGCCGTGGATCTGAAAAACAAGGTTCAATTCATCCTGAGAAAGAAAAACGCGATTAACCTGGGAATAGATCTGAAGATTCCCCAATTGGAACGGCCGCAGCCTGCCCTGATCTGGTTTGATATGTTTCATTTTATACCCGATGATAAGGGATGTCATCTGAAGTCCATTTTTTTTGTCGAGGATGAGAAGATCCCGTTCCAAACTGGTGAACTCCTTGGATATTTCATTTTTAACAAGCACGGAAAATTTATAGCTCCCCGCAATAAGCGGGAACATATCCCGTATACTGACCGGCCTGCTGCTTATGTTCTTGATCTGATCTTCATTAAACTCTATCAGTACTACCTTTTCAAATTGATAGATCAACCGTCCCTCAGGAGTGGTTACAGTGCCATTCAATTTCATAGTAGTATAATATTTGTCTTTATATTGATTGACGGAAAGCCTATCCGGTTCAATGGCATAGTGGACATAATATTCGCCCTCTGGAGTCCTGAACACCTTGACCATGGAACTGCTGTCCATATAGTTTGTTGAATATTCGACCTCGATCTTATCTTTGTACTCAAGAAATTTTCGTGCATACTTTTCTTCGATCTGCCTGGCCGGAGTCGATTCTATCTTCTGGATCAATATGTCAGACGACAATGTGGGTCTGCCCATGGCAATGCTTCTTTCTCCGGGAATCAGGGATAACGAAACCTCGGACAGCCCGGGCTCGAATTCCCGAAGGCGCTGATACGCGGCAAAATAATCCATAGAATCTCCGTAATAAGATGTCAAAAGCGCCTGTGGGCCATCTCTCAAAGGGCTATAAAGCTCATACTCGCCGACTCCCCCGTTCTGGAAAAAAACAAGATTGAATCCCGCCGGAAGGCCGAATTTTGTCAAATCCTGATAGAACCAGACTTCTGTATTGTAGATCTGAGACTTCCCTTCATACCGCTGAATATCGTTGGGCGCTCCAAGAATGATGTAAATTCTGCCCCTGTCCGTACGCCATCCAGGTTTGGTTGTACTTCGGCCATAAAAATGGTTGACATGATTAATGCGGCGGAAATGCTCTGTCTTGAATTCATTTCCAGGCGTGCCTTTGGTAGGATCCCGCTGCTTCCAGAACGCCTCAATAAACAGGCGCTGCTCACGATCGCTTTCAAGCTGATTAAAGATCTGCTTTTCCAGATCTGTGATGATATAAACCACCTCTTCATCCAGCCATTTATTATGAAGTTTTGAAAGCTCTTTTTTTTGGGCGTCGGCTTCTGAGGGAAATAGGATCATTACTAAGACCACAAAAACAAGAATCCTTTTTCTTTTCATGAACATTTCCAGGTTGATAATCACATATTTAATAGCAGGTGAATCGTTCCTTGTTCCCGTGAAATTAGGGGTGATAAAAAAAATAATGCGGAAGGGGGGAGTCGAACCCCCACAGCCATAAAGGCCATAAACTCCTGAGGCTTACGCGTCTACCAGTTCCGCCACTTCCGCACGCGCAATACAAACATATGAGCAGGAAATGTATTATAAACAGAAACAAATTATGTGTAAAGCAAGAGAAAGTAATTTCAATGCTCTTCTTGTGTCATGAGGCTTGACAAACAAGGGCAGAATAATTATTTTAGATTCAGGTGGAAATTTTCTCTCTTTATCATTTTGTTCAGCAATCCCAAGATATATTTATATCAATATTACTAACCCGGATTATTCACAAAAGGAGATTATATGAAATTACTAAATCGGGATCAGATCGAATCTTTGGCAAAATTTAAATCAGACAGGTTCCAGACGACGTCTTTTTTCCTGGACACCAAGAAGCGCACAAAGACAAAAAAAGAAGTCATATTGGCGGCAAAAAATCTTGTGGCCAAAGCAAAATCCAGAGTCAATCAGATGAATCTGGATAAAGAAAAAAAGAATTCTCTCCTGAAAGACCTGAACAATATCAGCAAATTCTGCGCCCGGAAACTAACATCGTACAAATACTCAGGTCTTGCGCTGTTCTCCTGCGCTGGCGAAGACTTCTGGCACGAATTTTTTCTCCCTAATTCCCCAAGGAACCACGTCATCATTGATCAAAATCCGTATATCCGGCCGCTTTCCGCTATTTTCACTGAATACACACGTATCTGCTCTCTTGTTATCGACAGAAAAGAGGCCAAATGGTATGACATCTTCATGGGGGAGATATCCCTTATAGACAGCATGAAAAGCGATGTTCCAAGCCAAGTTAAAGAAGGCGGATGGGAAGGTTATGAGTCCAAACGGATTGAAAGGCATATTTCATCCCAGCTCAGGGATTATCTCAAAAATGCTGCCAAAAAAACTTTCAGTATTTTCAAAAAAAATAAATTTGACTGGCTCTTTCTCAGCTGCAGGGATGAATACAGCCCGGTATTTAACTCGGTTCTTCATCCTTATCTAAAAGAAAGGTTGAAGGGACAGATAAAAGCCATCCCGAACGATTCTCCCACAAAGATCCTGGATAAAGCGCTCAAACTTAAAAAACAATTAAAAACATTGGAAAAAGAAGATATCATAAAAATCTATATCGCAGAGCTCAAAAAAGGAGGCTTGTCTGTTTACGGCCTAAAAAATACGCTTAGAAAATTGAACAGAGGAGAAGTACATACTCTGCTCATCACCCGCCATTTTTCAAAAGCGGGGAAAATGTGCCCGAAATGCGGCTTCCTTTTTGTGGATGAGTCCAAATGCCCGTCCTGCCGGATTAAAACAGATCCAGTGACCGATGTCATCGATGAGGCTGTTGAGGCTGCCTTTGGAAAGAACAGTCATGTAAAGCATATCAATCCGCCATCCAAACTGAAGCAGTACGGAGATATTGGCGCTATTCTGAGATACAAGACCTAGCCTGGGCCTAAGAAATTTCTCAAGTTCCTTAATGCCAACAGCATTAATTGCCGCCTGCTGTATATAAATAATTGTTTTTATATACTCGTTGTGGCCAATTAGAAAAAACGCAGATGAAGATAATTTTAATATCAATTGGAACTCGTGGAGATATGGAACCTTTTTTAGCAATTGGAGAAATATTGAAAGAAAAAGGACATCAAGTAATCTGTGCTTTCCCGGAACAGTTTAGAAATCTTGTTGAAGATTCAAAAATGGAATTTGCTTCTTTGGGGACAAAATTTATTGAGATACTGGACAGTGACGTTGGAAAAGCAGCTATGGGAGGGAGTGCCTCAGGGTTAAAGAAATTCATTGCTTATATAAAACTTGCCAAAAATCAGACAGAAGCTAATAAAGAACTAACTGATAAGCAATACGAAATAATTGAAAGCGAAATTCCTGATAGAATTGTATACAATGGAAAAGTAAATTACCCGATAATCTGGGGATTAAATAACAGAGGAAAAAATATCCTTGTATGTGCTTCACCTTATCTGCACTATGTGAAAGGTCATACACATATTGTTTTTCACAGTAATTATGGAGTTTTTTTAAATAAACTAACATTTTCATTAGCCAATTTCGGGATGATTACAACAGTAATGATTACCAAAAGGTGGTTGAAAATCAAAGAAAAAATATCCCGAAAACAAATAAAAAATGCCCTTCTGTCTAACAAAGCGATTTATACAATTTCCCCCTCACTTTTTTCACGACCGGATTACTGGAATGTGAATCTTAAAGTATTAGGATATCACGAAAGGAATAAAACAGTTAACTGGCATTTTGACAGAAACGTAACTGATTTTATAGAAAAACACAATAAAATTCTATTTATCACTTTTGGCAGTATGTTAAATCCAGAACCAGAAGAAAAAACTAAAATAATCATTGAAATACTTGAAAGAAATAAAATTCCTGCACTAATTAATACAGCATCTGGAGGTCTTATCAAACCAGATAAATTTGATTCTGAACTATTACATTTTGTTTCTCGAATTCCTTACGATTGGATTTTTCCGAAAATATATGGCGTAATTCATCATGGAGGTTCAGGGACAACTCATCTGGCACTTAAATATGGATGTGCAACAATGATTATCCCACATATAATTGACCAATTTGTATGGAATAAAATTATTAATAATATGGGTGTTGGACCAAAAGGGATAAAAATAGGTAAAATTACCACGAAAAACCTCGAGCCAAAAATTCTTGAATTAGTGAACAATACTTCCTTCAAAAAGAAAGCGGAGAAAGTAGCCAGTCAAATGGAAAAAGAAGATTTTAGAGAAGAATTGTATAACTCAATAGTGGAGTAAACTGGCTGCCAAACGTTATATGTATAGTAGATATAAATGCAATTGTATTTATCCTGCTAATATTTGTTCTGAAGATACTAGTCTTAGATTTTAAGAATACTTTTTGCGGATTGCCCGTAGATTGGGAGTATTTTTGAGTGGTAATGCCTGAATTTCTGCATCGATCTCTTGAGCAATTTTCTTGGAATTAAAATTTTCAATCATTTCAAAAACAATCTGTAATTACGTATTCGCCTAACGTTAAAATCAGCGGTGGCTTTCGTCCATCCGCTGATTATGCTTTGGCCTTTTTTTCTTTATAACGAACCCGGTCAAAGAAGCTATAAAGTATCGGAATTATAAACAGCGTCAGCAAAGTCGTCGCTACCAGCCCGCCAACAACTGCGATTGCCATGGGAGCTCTCATCTCTGATCCTGCAGAAGTGCTCAATGCCATGGGCAGCATTCCGAGGATGGTGGTAAAAGCTGTTATCAATACCGGGCGCAGTCTGACCGTGCTGGCCTGGACAATAGCTTCCTTTTTATCCACTCCCTTCCGCTTCAGCTGATTGATGTAGTCGACCATGACAATTCCGTTATTGACGGCAATTCCCCCCAGCATGACAAATCCAATAAGTACAGGCAGGCTGATCGGTTTTCCGGATATCACAAGCGCCAGAACCACTCCGATCAGCGCCAACGGAATTGTAAACATAATAATAAGGGGATGTTTCAGTGATTCAAACTGAGACGCCATGATCATGTAGACCAGAAGGATCGCCAGAAGAAACGCTCCTGCCATAACGATAAAGGCTTCCTGCATATCTTCGTACTGCCCCCCGAATTCAAGAAAGTATCCTGTGGGCAGGCCCTGCTCTATCCCGGAGATCTTTTTCTTAATATCTGTTACAACACTGCCCAGGTCCCTCCCGGTAATATTGGCCGCAACAGAGATCACCCTCGCCTGGTTCTCGCGAGTGATCCGGATCGGGCCAACACCTTGAGTGATGGTTGCGATCTGATCAAGGGACACAATTTTATTGGCAGGAGTCATTATGGGAATATTTAGTATATCGTTGATATCATCTCTAAATCTCTTTTTAAACCTCACTCGGATATCGACTTCTTCGTCGCCTTCCCTGTACCGGGTCGCGACTCGTCCCAGGGACGATGTTTGGATCGTATTTGCCACCTGGCTGACCATAAGTCCCATCCGGGACGCTTCTTCCCGGTTGACCTTGATGTGATATTCCGGCTTTCCTTCAGAAAGAGTATGGGTGACATCACGCAATCCTTCTATATCACGGATTCTTTCCACAATATTGTCTGCAATATCTTTGAGCTTCCAGATATCTCTGCCGAAGATCTTTATATCGATAGGAGCAGTGGAGCCTCCCATCATCATCTGACTCATATCCAGGGATTCAAACTTTACATCCTTCATTTTGGGAAGCTTACTGCGGATCTCTTCCAGGATCTCGGCATCTCTCCTGGACCTCTTACTCTGTTCGGTCAGCCCAACCCAGATGATTGCCTCATGGCTTCCTGTAGTTGAAAAACCACCTGCCAGATCAGCCGGATTGTCCTCTCCCTGAGACCCCATCTGGGAAGAGACCGTCAAGACCTCAGGCACCTGGCTCAAAATATCCTCAGCGATCCTGACAATACGGTCTGTCTCATCAAGAGTGCTTCCAACCGGCAGTTTTACCGAAAAAAGGATCATTTCCTGGTCCATAGCCGGCATAAATTCCGTTCCCAGAAAAGGAAACACTGCAAAGGAGAGGAGAAAAAGTCCAAGGGCAGCAGACAGGACCCATCCCCTGCGTTTTAAAGCGCCAAGCAGCCATTTTTTATAAAGCTTCCTGGCCCATTCAAACTGCTCTTTTTTCTCCGGAACAGGATAATCCTTCTTTTTGTGGTTCGCCTTGAACAAAACCGATGCCACCATGGGAACAATCGTCAGGGCAACAAATAAAGATGCCAGAAGAGAAAAGGCAATAGAAAGGGCCAAAGCACGCGTCATCTTGCCGGTTATACCTGTTGCGAAAATCATGGGAAAGAAAACAGCTATGGTCGTCAGGGTTGAAGCGGTTATGGCCATTCCTACCTCGGACGCCCCCTTTTTGGCAGCGGTTTTTCGATCCTTCCCCTCTTCCATATGACGGAACATGTTCTCAATGACAACAACCGCATTATCCACAAGCATGCCCACCCCCAGGGCAAGGCCTCCAAGAGTTAAAAGGTTGATGGTATAGCCCGCTGCATAAAGAGCAATAAACGTAGTAATGATGGACAGTGGGATAGCCAGCGCTATCGTGAGCGTTGGTCTCCAGTTGCGGAGGAAGAAAAGGATAAAGAAAATAGCCAGGATTCCTCCGATCAAAGCATTGGATCCCGTGCGGCGTGTGACCTGCTGGATCATGTCTGACTGATCCATCCATGGGAAAAATTTGAGGCTGGCAGGAAGGGAAGGCTTGATCTTATCAAGCTCTTTGTTGACGGCTTTAGCCGTGATGACCGTATTCGCCCCCGACCTTTTATTGATTATGTAAATAACACCTTGCGTCTTCTGGATACGGGAACGAAAACGCCCTTCTTTCAATCCGTCGATCACATCGGCCACTTCCCTCAAGTAGATGGGCTGCCCGGCCTGTGTCGTCCCAATGACCGTATTACGGATATCTTCAATATTCTGAAACTCGCCGATGGTTCTTACCAGGAATTCGGAATGCCTTTGCTCTACATAGCCTGCAGGCAGATTCAGGTTTTCCATGCGAAGGGCCATCAAAATCCTGTCCATGGTCATGTTGAGAGATTCCAGGGCTGTTCTGTCCACTTCCACCCGGATTTCTCTGTTATCTGTTGAAAAGATCTGGACCGAAGCGACGCCATCAATGCGTTCCAGCCGGGGAGCCACCTCGTCTTCAACAAGCTTTTTCAGTTCAACGGTAGGTATATTGGCTGTAATGCCTCCGAAAATGATGGGGAACATTGAGAGGTTGAATTTCACGACCAGTGGATCAGACGCCTCATCCGGCAAATAATTTTTATACAGTCCGATCTGATCCCGAATATCCTGCGCAGCAAAATCCAGATTTGTCCCCCATTCAAACTCGACCATGATGACCGATGCTCCCTCTGAAGATATGGAATTAACCTTCTTCACGCGGTTTACGGAATTGATGACCTGCTCCAGCGGCCTGGTAATTGTGTTCTCAATATCTTCGGATGAAGCTCCGCTGTAAGTTGTGATCACAGACACAGTGGGAAATTCCAGATCCGGGAAAAAATCCAGGCCCAACCGGGTGAAAGCCAGTCCTCCAAGGACAACAAGGATCATGGCCAACATGGCTGTTGTAACCCTTCTGTTAACGGAAAATTCAGGGATCTTCATTGGCTGACCTCTTCTTTGACTTCGATCTCCGCCCCATCTTCCAGTCCGTAATTACCCTCGATAATGACCAGATCTCCTTCTTTCAAACCGCTGATAATCTCGATCAGAAAGGCATTTTGAAGTCCTTTAATAACTTCCCGTTTGATCGCACGGCCGTTTTCCGCAAGGAGAACATACCTGTCTTCAAGAAGAGCATTCTGGGGAATGGTCAGAACATTTTCCCGGCTGCTGACCTCAATGTCCACCTCTCCGAATATATTGGGACGCAGAAGCATATCAGGATTATCCGCATTGATCTCTACTCTGAATTTTCTTGTTATGGGATCTGCTGTCAGGTTGACAACAGCTACCTTCCCAGGGAATCTCTTTTCAGGAAAAGCGCTGATTTTAAGGTAAGCAGCCTGACCATTTTTTATTCGGACGACATCCTTGAGGGAAACATACACATAGACTTTGACACGGGAAAAATCCATAAGAGTCACTACGCCGCTTTTAGACCCATATCCAGCCATCATTGGATTGATAACATCTCCGATCTCCACATTCTTTGATGCGATCACTCCACTGAAAGGCGCTTTCATGATAGACACATCCACTTGATACCTGGCCAGATTTAATGCTGCCGCGGCCTGCTGAAGCTGGGCATCTGCTGCCTCAAATGCCAGCCTGACCTTCTCAAACTGCTGCTCGGAAACTGCATTTTCCTGACTGAGACGATCCATTCGATCCATATTCCTTTTGGCATCCTTATAATTTGCTTCAGCCACAGCCTGCCCGGCTTTGGCCTGATCCAGCTGCAGGCGAACAGCGCGCGTATCAAGCTCAGCCAGGAGCTGACCCTTCTGCACACGGTCGCCTTCTTTGACATAGATCTGCGATACTTTCCCGCCAAGCTCAGGGGTGACATCCGCTTTATTAATTGCCTCGATAAAGCCTGTATAAATAAACTTTTCTGAAATACTCTGCTTCCGGACTTTATACACTTTAACAGGAGCCGCTCCAAAACTTTCTTCTTTTGTCTCCTCCTGCTGTGCCGGCGGCTTACAGGAAAAAACTGCCAGAGTAAATAGTATAATAATTGACGCTAACAAACTTTTTTTCATTCTATTCCTCCTTCGAGTCCTGTCGCTTTCTCCAACTCGGCCATGGCCATCATATAATCAAACAAGGCCAGAGAATAATTTGTTTTTGCCTGTGAGAGAGCGGCCTGAACCGAGCTGACATCCAGAGACGTTGCCAGTCCTTCCGCATAATTCAACTCTGCAATTCTCAGGCTTTCCTGCGCCTGTTCAACATTTTTTTCTTGAGAATGCAGGGTTTCCAGAGCTTCCTGGATCTTTAAAACCGCCTGCCTCACCTCAAATTTGACAGCATCCAACAGCCCTTTCTGAGAGAACTCTATTTCCCTGATGGCTGATCTTGACTGCGCCACCCTCGCCGAATTCACAAATCCGTTAAAAATGGGCATAGTGAAAACAAGGTTTACAGTATAGTAATTCTGCCAGATATCCTTCCTGAAATTCAGCGTATCACCCCAAAAATTGTATGTTGCAGAAAGGGCAACAGACGGCAGGTGAGCCGCCCAGGCGATCTTCAGCATCTCCCCGGCCATCTTCTTTTTGAAATTGAGCTGGGTGAGCTCCGGACGGAGCCTGATTGCTTTATCCAGGCTATCCTGCAGATCAGGTTCTATAGAATTGAATTTTAATTCCCCAGTTATCTCAACATCTCTTTCAAGATCAAGACCCAAAATGGTTTTCAGACTGAGTTCCCCAATTTTCAGATTATTCTTTGCCTTGATCAACTGAGGTTTCAGATTTGCCACCTGTACTTCTGCTCTCAGAAGGTCAAACTTCGAGGCCATACCAACTTCGTACATAGTCTTGACATTATGGAGATGTTTTTCCGCAACATCTACAGCCTCTCTGGCAACGCTTAGAAATTCTCCGGCCAGAAGATACCCATAAAAAGCCCTTTTTGTATTAAAAACCGTGATGTGCGTGGACTGCCGGACAGCCTCTTTACTTGCCTGAAGATTGTATTTGGCTGATCTGAATCCTGACCTCAACCTCCCTCCTGTGAACAAAGGCAAAGAAAAAGACAGTGCGAACTGATAATCCCGTGTAAAATCAACTTCAACCTTTTGCGGCGGCTGACCTGGGATAAAAGAGGGGAACTCCATGGCAAACAATTTTTCATCCAGGGTCGCTATCCCCTGGCTGTTTAAAACAGGCAAAAAACCGGCAACCGCTTCCCGAAGTTTGGATTCTGCAGATTCGACTCTCTCGCCTGCCGCCAGGTGATAAGGATTTTGAGCAAGGGCGATCTGGAGGCTTTTTTCCAGAGTTAGAACCAGTTTTTCTTGAGTATAAGCCAATTGAATTAAAATAAAAATTGAAACTGTGATCAGTATGAATCTTCCAATCTTCCTCATATCAAACTCCTTATGCTGATGATTATATGTTCTTAATCCCATTAAAAAAGAATTTGAGAATGATTTCTACGCTGTCATCCACAGTGAATTCCTTTTCGGGCAGGGGCCCCCTGAAATGAAATCCACGGATCAAGGCCCCCAAGACAAAGCTGGCATGCTGAACATTTACATTCCTGAATTCTCCTGACTTGATCCCATCCTTGATGATGACGCTTATGATCTTTGACATATTCTCCATCTTGGTCATAAATTCCGCTGGGATTTCGGGGTGTTTCACCGATTTGATGGGAAACTCCTTAAAATCGATGTTGAAGATCTTCATCAAGACCTGCTTTTCCATAAAAATAATTTTGATAAAGCTCTCCTTCTGCTTGTAATAGGACATAACAAGCTGAATATATTCCCTCAACTTATCTTCCGCTTTCAGCGGTTTTTCATATATTTCCACGGCTCTCCTGTGAACCGTATCAAGGGAATTCAGAATGATTTTCAGAAAAATCTCCTTTTTGCTGCGAAAATACCTGTAAAGCGTCGCTTTGGAGAACTGTGCCTCCGCAGCAATAGCATCCATCGTAGCCAGGGAATATCCCCATTGAGCGAAAATGTTTTCTGCAGCCTGGAGTATGAAGGCTGTATTATCCGCCCTTCGGTGGCGTTCCCGTTCTTCCCTTTGATATATGTTTTTCATTTTTTGTACCCATTAGTTTTCTATTTAAACTTATCAGTTTTATTATAAAACAAAATCATGCTTGTTAGTAGTATTTTTTCTTTGCTTACCAAGCCTTGTCTACGCGCGGGGATGATACTTGTCATATACAGCCCTGAGGTGTCTGCGGCTGACATGAGTATAGATCTGGGTTGTGGTGATCTGACTGTGTCCCAGCATCAACTGGACAGATCTCAGGTCCGCCCCCCCCTCTAATAGATGGGTTGCAAAAGAGTGCCGCAGCATATGCGGACTGACTGGGGATTCAAATCCTGCCTGCCCTGCATATTTCTTGAGAAGTTTCCAAAAACCCTGGCGTGTGAAGATTTTTCCCCTGGAAGTGAGAAAAAGAAAGTCATTGGGATCCTTTACAAACACAGATCGAACATGTTCTATGTATTCCAGGATGCACGTCTCAGCAGACTTCCCGACAGGGACGATCCGCTCCTTTCCGCCTTTTCCTTGGCAGATCAGGAATCCATCGGTCAGGTTCAAGTTATCAAGCCTTAAAGAAAGAAACTCGGAAACTCTTATGCCTGTCGCATATAGAAGCTCCAACATTGCCTTGTCGCGCTTTCCCTGGTTTGTATTTGGATCAGGTTGTTGTAAAAGTCTTTCCACTTCAGATACTGTCAGGTATTTCGGCAATGTCATCCACATTTTCGGTGACGACAGATTGGCAGCAGGGTTTTTCTTCAGGATATTGTCCAGAACAAGAAAACGGAAAAAGGCCTTTAAACTGGAAATCATCCTGGCCAAAGACCTGGAGGAAAGACCCGCCCGGCTCTGAGAATGGACAAATTTTACCAGATCATCTTCCTGTGCCAGCAGCCACTGTTTCTTTTCCTTTATAAAAAATAAAATAAATTTCTGCAGGTCTAAAGAATAGGATGTTATGGTATTTGGAGAAAGGCCCTTTTCTACCTCCAGGTAATCAAAGAACAGCCTGAGCGCTTCCTCAGCAGATGCAGGTCTTTTTCTCATCGGATGAACGGGTTGGAATTTTTCTCCCGGCCGACCGTGGTTGACGGTCCGTGCCCAGGAAGAACCATACTGTCCTCAGGCAGTGCAAATATCTTTGATCGAATGGACCTCTCCAGTTCTCCCCAGGACCCTCCGGGCAGATCCGTGCGGCCGACTCCCATGTTAAACAGGGTATCGCCCGACAGTAACAAACCATCTCCTAATAGACAGACACTCCCTGGAGAATGACCTGGAGTATGAATGACTTTAAGAAAGAAATTACCGATCTTGATTTCATCTCCTTCTTTTAGATATTCATCCGGAGCCGGGGATTCCTTGGCACCGAGAATAATGCTGAACTCGCTTTGATGACCATGTGCCAACATCTCCTTATCTCCTTCATGAATATAAAGGGGAATACCGTACTTGTCCTTTATGTCTTTATTGGATCCGATATGGTCGATGTGTCCGTGTGTGTTGATCAGAATAACGGGCTGGATCCCGACCCTTTCGATCGCCTTAAAGATCTTTTCCGCTTCCGCTCCCGGATCGACAACCGCGCCTTCACTGGTTTCTTCACAATAGACCAGGTAACAGTTGGTTTCCAACGCTCCTACAACAATGGTTTCATATTTCATTTTTCCTCACACCTCTATTTTACTCGGAAATACCTGGATTGCAAACCGGTCCCGGAACATAAGAAAAATCCCTTTCAAACGCCGGGATGGCTGTTCTTATCAGAGCTCGAAAATGGCTCATTTCCCATTTTTTTTCTTTCTGATATAATGACGCCCATGGATGAAAAACCCTGGCAGCTCCAACTGGTCCGAAGGTCTCTAAAAAAAAAAGAAAAACTCCGGCTCCTTGATAAACACTGGGATGTGGACCCGGATTCCCTTATCCTCGACCTCGGCTGCGCCCAGGGAATTTTGAGCTATTTTCTCCGCCGGAGAGGGGGACGTTGGGTAAGTGTGGACCTGGATTTTGAAAATCTCAAGACCACCCAAGGTCTCCTGAAAACCGGCCTTCTGCAGGTGGGTCCCGGAATATTGCCGTTTAAGGACAGGTCCTTTGATAAAGTCGTCAGCCTGGACTACCTGGAACATCTGGACGACGATGACCTCTGTCTCAGAGAGATCCACCGGGTCCTCAAAAAAGGGGGAGAACTTCTTATGGCGACCCCGAGGACGGGACGGGTTTTTGCGCTTCACAATCTCAGAAACATCCTGGGGATGAAGCTGGAATTCTACGGCCATAAAAGAGAAGGCTACACACTGAAGGGCCTTCGCTCAAAATTGGCAGACAGCAACCTGGATTATATCAAACATAAATCTTTTTCCCGGTTCTTCGCAGAATTCCTGGAGCTGATACTGAACTTTATCTACATCAAATTCTTTTCTTCTGATGAGAAACCCGGATTAAGGGACGGCCATATCAGACCAACCACTGCAGAGGAATTTTCGTCCAGAAAGAAGGCCTTCCGGCTCTACTCCTACATTTATCCTTTTGTCTGGCTTTTATCCCGATTGGATAACCTCCTGTTTTTTCAAAGGGGATACGGATTGATGGTCTGGGCAAAAAAGGTCGACTGACCGGAATGGAATAAAAAAAAGAACGGATCGCCGTGGAAACACGAAAAAAAATCGGATTTTTCCTTGGGCCATTATTTTTTTTGGGCGTCTACTTTTCCCCAATATTGAATGAAAATCCACAGGCACATTCTCTTCTGGCGATCTTTCTTCTGACCGTTGTATTCTGGATCACAGAATGTATTCCCATCCCCATCACCGCTTTACTCATCCCTGTCTTTATGACTGTCTTTCATGTAGCTTCGGTCAAAGAAGCCTTTGCTCCATTCTCCAATCCCATTATTATGCTTTTTCTGGGGAGTTTTATTCTTGCGCGTGCTATGTGTATTCATGCCCTTGACAGGAAACTGGCTCATGCTGTTCTTTCATCCAAGGCCATCGCCCGGAAAAGTACACGGATACTGTTTGCCATGGGGATGATCACTATATTTTTGTCTCTTTGGATCAGCAACACAGCGACAACAGCCATGATCTACCCCATTGCGCTGGGAATGGCGGATGCCTTTAACTCTGAAAGTGAAAAAAAGAGAGGGATTCCAATAGGAATTGTTTTTCTTCTTTCTATTGCTTATTCAGCTTCTATCGGAGGCATCGGGAGCCCGATCGGAAGCCCTCCTAACCTAATCGCGATTGGAATGCTGGAAACACTGGTCGATTATAAGATAACCTTTTTCCAATGGATGGTTTTCGGATTTCTGATCCTTGTTCCCATGTATCTTGTTCTGTTTCTCTACATGCGGGCACGTATGAAAAAAAGCAAAGTAGAAAAGCTCGAGCATATTCCATCAATAATTGATAAAAACATAAAAAAGGGCCTGACCCGTGGACAGATTAATGTTCTTATTGCATTTTCAATAACGGTCTTTCTCTGGGTCTTTCCCGGCCTTGTCTCCCTCATATGGGGCAGGGAAGCTCCATTATATGTCTGGTTTCACCAACATATACCGGAAGCGGTCGCCGCCATCATCGGGGCCTGCCTGGTCTTTTTTCTTCCAGTGGACCGCAAGAGAGGCCTGTTCACGCTCCCATTCAAGGAAGCCATGAAAGTCGATTGGGGAACTCTGATACTGTTCGGAGGAGGCTTGTCCCTTGGATTTCAGATGTTTGATACCGGCCTAGCGGATGTGATCGGAAATCTTTTTATTTCCATGGGAGGTGATTCTGCAGGAATTTCCCTTATTTGTCTCTTATCCATCACCCTTGCAGTTTTTTTGACAGAACTGACATCCAACACGGCCTCCGCCAATATGATCATCCCCATTGTTATCGCCATATCCACAGCAGCTTCCATCAATCCGGTCCCCCCGGTGATCGGGAGCGCTATCGGATGCAGCTTCGCCTTTATGCTGCCCGTGGCCACGCCGCCGAATGCCATTGTGTATGGATCTGGAAGGATCCGACTGCCACAGATGATGAAAATCGGATTTTTCCTGAACATCACAGGGATCGTTGTAATCTGGTTTGGGGTGGTTATCTTAGCTCCGCTTCTCGGCTTGTATTAGCCTGAACAATTTACAAGCCGATCTTATCCCATCTGCTGCGATGCAGTCCGTTCGCAGTATATAAATACGGCTTCACGAACAGCCTCTTGCAGATGCATCAACCTCGACTCGTAAATAGTCCAGGCACTCAATTCAACAGGACACAATAAAAACACTCGAATCCTAGAATCCTCTCTTTCTATATCTTTTCTTTCCCCTCGAATCCTCGACCCCTCGAATCCTTGAATACTTGAATACTATTTTTATTATCGGCATTTTTTACCCTACGGGCAAGCCGATCTGCTTTGTTGCGGCGCATTCGCAGTATATGA
>CBDVEQ010000007.1:0-31922 GCA_965373045.1 uncultured bacterium
GTGGAATAACTGGGGGGATTCGGAATTTTTCCCAGAACCTGAGCGACTGTTGCTTCGTTCACTTCATAGATAATATCCATGATCTGTCTTTCTCTCCGGCTTAGGTTTTTCTGTCCTTTCATGCTTATCTCCTGTTTGCTTGTGAAAAACACTAGGTGTTAAAATATTAGCATGCTAAAAATATAGCACCAACTAGAGCTTTTGTCAACATTTATATGCTGTTTTTTTAGCATTTTATTTTTCTAAAAAGTAAAACTCCTTTTTGAAAAATAAGTTGCACCTCATTTCTTGTGTCACAGCAACGTGATAATGTCCTAATTATACAAAGTAAAAATGTCCGGTTTTAAAAAATGAGTTAAGGTTCTCTTTAATGGACACGCCAGAAAAATTCATGCATAATCAAATAGATATTATTCAGATTTGAGAGAGGGACCATTGCTCAGCGCACTTAATATCTTCTTTTTTGTGTTTCATTCCTGTCTTATTCTGTTTATTCTATCCGGCTGGTTCTGGCGGAAATTACGAAAGATCCACCTGATTGTTATTCTTTTTACAGCTTTTTCCTGGTTTTTTCTTGGGATCTGGTATGGATTCGGGTACTGCCCCTGCACGGATTGGCACTGGCAGGTTCGTGACCGTCTGGGATATTATGACCAGCCTGATTCCTATACGAAGTTTTTGTTTGATTCTCTTACTGGACTGGACATCCCGGTTAAAACAATTGACACTATTACCGTATCTTTTCTTACTTTTGTCATTTGTGCATCCCTTGTGGTCAATATACGGGATTGGATACGGTCAGGAAAGTCATAGATATTTATTTGCTGATTTTATCCAGGCAATATACAATAATTTTGCAAGAAAAAGAGTTTTGTTTTCAAAAAGGAGAGATTCGTGGACTTTACATTAACAGACGAACAGGAACTTTTAAAACAGACAGTCAGGGAGTTTGCTGAAAAAGAGATCCTTCCGGTCCGGGAAGAGCTGGATAAAAAGGAAGAATTCAGCTATGACATCACACAGAAAATGTTTGACCTGGGACTGTTCGGTATACTTGTTCCATCCGAGTACGAAGGGATGGGAATGGATTATCTCTCCTATATTATTGTTGTTGAAGAGCTTGCCCGTGTGGATGGTTGCCAGGCGGCAACTGTGGCTGCCGGCAATTCGCTCGGTTCCTGTCCTATCTTTCAATATGGTTCGGAGGAGCAAAAAAAGGAACTGCTCCCGGCTCTGGTTTCCGGGAAACTCTGGGGATTCGGATTGACCGAACCCAATGCCGGCTCTGATGCGGGCGGGACTCAGACAAAGGCGGTTCAAAAGGATGGCAGATGGATCCTTAACGGATCTAAGATCTTTATCACCAATGCAGCCACAGATATTACCATGGGCTCGACTATCCAGACAGTGACCGGAGAAAGGCCGGACGGCAGAAAAGAATACACATGCTTTATCGTCAAGCAAGATACTCCAGGGTATACGGCCAGGACCATGCATGGAAAAATGACCTGGCGCTCAAGTAACACCTCTGAACTCTATCTTGAAGATGTGGAACTCACGGATGCGGATATACTAGGGGCACGGGGCGAGGGCTTTCGTCAGATGCTGGAAACCCTGGACGGTGGGCGTTTGTCCATTGCGGCCATGGGGGTCGGCGGAGCACAGGGGGCTTATGAGGCTGCCCTCAAGTATGCTAAGGAAAGAAAACAATTCGGACGCCCCATTGGAAAATTCCAGTCCATTGCGTTCCGTCTGGCGGATATGGCCACTGAGATAGAAGCGGCCCGTGTTCTACTCTATAAAGCCTGCTGGCTCAAAGACAATGATAAGCCCTTCGGTAAAGAGGCGGCCATGATCAAATTATATGCCAGCGAGGTTATGAAAAGGGTAGCCGATGGGGCTGTTCAGGTCTTCGGTGGATATGGCCTCATGGAGGAATATCCTGCGGCCAAGTTTTACAGGGACCAGAGGCTGCTTGAGATCGGGGAGGGAACAAGCGAGATGCAGAGGCTTGTGATCTCCAGACATTTGGGTCTTTAAGCAGAAATAGCCCAAAGCAAGAAAGGCAAAATGAAGCTTAAAAAACATCAAGTGATCCTATTTGCCATTCTTCTTCTTGCTCTGGGTCTGCGCATGGCTCACTGGTTGGATGTGAGAAATGACCCGTTTTTCAGCCAGCTCATTATGGATAGTCAGGAATATGACCGGTGGGCTCGGGAGATTGCGGCAGGCAACTGGATCGGGCGCGAAGTCTTTTTTCAGGCGCCCCTTTATCCCTACTTGTTGGCATTAGGTTATGTGATTTTCGGACATAGTTTAGATATCATCTATCTGGCCCAGATCCTGTTTGCCCTTGCCGCCATCTACGCCCTTTTCCGGACGGGAAAAAAGCTGGGAGGCGAACGGCTGGGGTTGGCTGCTTCCGCCCTTGCCGCGTTCTATGGAATTTTTATTTTTTATGATGTCCAGATATTAAAAGAGTCTATAGCGGTGTCGCTGGTCTGTTTTCTTTTGTGGGCTTTTGTGGAAGCCCGTGATAGAGAGGGGGCGAAACTGTGGCTTCTTGCCGGGGTATTGGGAGGATTGTTGAGCCTTCTCAGGGAGAATATGCTTCTTGTTTTTCCCCTGTTGATCATTCTTGTCTATAAAAAAGGGGCCCGAAAGAAAAGGATGCTTCTTAATGCCTCAGGACTGGTGTTGGGTCTGGTCCTGATCCTTACTCCTGTTGCTTTTCGCAACTGGAAAGTAGGCGGTGTGTTTGCTCCCACAACTTTTCAAGGGGGGGTTAATTTCTATATCGGTAATAATCCAAATGCCACAGGTACTTATCAGTCGATAGTTCCCGGCAAACAGATTCCATGGTACGAAAGGAACGAACCGGTGAGGATAGCAGTGCAGGAGACAGGCAGAAGGCTTGATTCGGCGGAAGTTTCGCAATTCTGGATGAACAAATCCTTTAAATGGGCGAGGAGTCACCCTGCAGATTTTGTACGGATTCAGATAAAAAAATTCCTGATGTTCTGGAGCTGGTACGAATGGCCAGATGCGGTTGACTATTACTATGTACGAAAAACGTCTTCAGTCCTTGGATTTCCGTTAATTCAATTCGGTTCCATATTTCTTCTGGCCTTTATTGGAATAGTATTAAGCAGAGAAAAAATATTGAAATTTTTCCCGCTCGCGCTTTTTCTTTTTGCATGGATGATATCTACAATTGTGTTTTTTCTTTTTTCCAGGTACAGACTGCCGGTTCTTCCGTCACTGATGCTCTTTGCCGCAGCCGGCTTGTCTGTTTGCATGGAAAAGTGGCCCTCCATAAAAATCTGGCAGCGCGCCGGCATTCTGCTGCTTTTTGCCGCTATTTTGACAGCTCCTCATTTGTTTTCTTTTAAGCCCCGTATGGATGTGGTCCATTATAATCTTGCTTTGGTCTATGATGGTCAGGGCAAAGTCGAGAAGGCGGAAGAGAATTACCTGGCGGCTTTGTCAGTGAACCCTGATGATTTTCTATCATGTGTCAACCTGGGAAACATCGCTGTTCGCAGGAATAATTGGGCTGAAGCTCTTGACTGGTACATAAAAGCAGTTGACATTGAACCCGATTCAGACGGGGTCCACAGCAATCTGGGAGGAGCCTATGTCGCCCTGGGGCGGCTGGATAGAGCAGAATATCATTTTGACAAATCTTTGCATATTAATCCTTTTAATATTCTAGCTCTGCATAACAAAGCGATCTTTCTTGCTAAGAGAGGGCAATTTGATGAAGCTAAAAAATTGAATCAGAAAGTCCTGGAAAGGGCTCCGAATTGGCAGCCCGCCCTGAATTTTAAAAAACGATTATCAGAATTAATAAATTAAATGATCTCTGAATCTCATCTGTCTATGTTCGATGTATACCCCTTTAAGGGGATGCTATAATGAGGAATATCACCTCTAATATCCTCGACCCCGGTGATTGACCTTAGCAGAGAAAAAAGGGAAAATGGCTTCGTCTTTTAAGGCATAAGGCATGTATAGTGCGGTATGCATAATGATATTTTAAAAAAAGGATAAACCATGGCATCAAATCTGGGTGAACTTCTTGTCAGGGACAAACGTCTTTCAGATGGTCAATTAACAGAAGCTGTGACCTATCAGGATAAAAAAGATATTACCCTGGGTACAGCCATAGTCAGCCTCGGTTTTCTTTCTGAAGAAGAGATGGCACAGGCCTTAAGCCGACATCTTGGTTACCCCTATATCGATCTTAATCAGTTTGAAGTTTATGCTGATGCCGTCGATCTCATTCCTATGGAGATCGCAAAAAAATATCTTATCATGCCCATCCACCGTATCCGCTCCTTTTTGACCCTGGCTATGGTTGATCCTACAGACCTCGATATCATCGAGGATATCCGGTTTCGAACCGCCTTGAGCATCCAGCCGGTCATTGCTTCTGAATCAAGCATCATGGCCGCATTCAGCAAATATTATGGTTCGGACGATTCCTTGAAAGTTAAAGAGATTGTGGACGAGATCAAGCAGATTGATAGTGGTGATATCAATGTTATAGAGGAAGAAGAAGATGAGGACTATGACATTGAGGAACTTGTTCATTCAACTGAAGAAGCTCCTGTTATCACTCTGGTGAATACTGTTTTTATTGATGGAATTAAAAAGGGTGCCAGTGATATACATTTTGAACCTTATGAAAAAGTTTTTCGCATAAGATACCGGCTTGACGGCACACTTTATGAAATGATGAATCTGAACTTAAAATTCAAAAATCCTGTGCTGTCCCGGGTAAAGATCCTTTCGAATATGGACATAGCAGAAAAAAGACTGCCTCAAGATGGCCGGATCAAAATCCGTGTCAAGCTGGAAACCGGGGAAAAAAAAGAAGTGGATATGCGTATTTCCAGTCTTCCCACGATATTTGGAGAAAAGATCGTTGTTCGAATTCTCGATAAAGAGATGCTGAAATTAGATTTGAAGGACCTCGGATTTGAAGAAAAATCTATGGATAGGGTCAATAAGGCGATTATGCGGCCATGGGGGATCGTTTTGGTAACAGGCCCTACAGGGAGTGGAAAGACAAATACACTTTATTCTGCAATCTCCACTTTGAATTCCCTGGAAAAAAATATTATGACGGCTGAGGACCCTGTTGAATTTTATATTCCCGGCATTAATCAGGTCAACATAAGGGAAGAGATCGGTTTGACTTTTTCTACGGCATTGAGGAGCTTTTTGCGTCAGGATCCGGATATCATGCTTATTGGTGAGATGCGTGACTTTGAGACCGTGGACATTGCCATCAAGTCGGCGCTGACAGGCCATCTTGTATTTTCCACGGTGCATACAAATGATTCCGCCAGCACGATCATGAGGCTGGTCAACATGAATGTAGAACCCTTTCTGATAGCGGATTCACTCTATTTGATCGTTGCCCAAAGGTTGGTGAGGCGTCTGTGTAAAAAGTGCAGGGTAGAGCACAATATCATTCCTGATGCACTGGTCGATATTGGATTTTCCCAGAATGAAGTAAAAAAAGCGAAGGTGTACAAACCATATGGATGTGTTGCATGTAACAACACCGGGTATAAAGGCCGGACAGGGCTTTTTGAGGTTTTAGAAGTTTCGAGCCAAATTCGTGATTTGATTCTGGCGCGGGAGCCAACGCAGATGATCAAACTGAAAGCCATTGAGGAAGGGATGATCACTTTGCGTCGGAGCGGCCTGATCAAGATCTTAAAGGGGATCACTTCGATTGAAGAAGTGCTGAGAGAAACAGTTAAAGACATAGAGGTGTCAAAATGACAACGATACAGGAATTGTTGAAGCTTACCGTGGAGAGAGATGCCAGTGACCTGCATATCACCAGTTATATTCCTCCGAGATTAAGAATCAACGGCTCGTTGTGCTCTATAGATCTTCCGCCTCTATCCCCCTCAGAAACAAAAAACCTTGTTTACAGCTTACTGACGGACCGTCAGAAAAATCAGTTTGAAGAAAAAAAGGAACTGGACTTTTCATTTGGGATAACAAATATGGGTAGGTTCCGTGGAAATGCCTTTATGCAGAGAGGGGCTGTTGCAGCCGCTTTTCGCCGATTTCTTCCTAACATGTTGAGTTTTTCGGAGTTGGGAATCCCGCATAAAATCGCAGAGCTTTGCAATCTGCCAAGAGGATTGATTCTAGTAACAGGTCCGACTGGCTGCGGTAAATCCACAACTTTGGCTTGTATGATCGAATACATCAACAATAATAAAAGTGTTCATGTTGTCACGGTTGAAGATCCCATTGAATATTTTTTCTCGTCCAAAAAAGCGATTATAAATCAGAGGGAACTTATGGTGGATACGCTGTCCTATCCCAATGCGCTCCGTTCAGTCCTGCGGGAAGACCCTGATGTGGTCCTGGTCGGAGAGATGAGAGACTTAGAGACAGTGGAAGCAACACTTAAAGTCGCGGAAACCGGGCATCTGACATTCTCGACTCTGCATACAAATTCAGCGGTAGAAACAATTACGAGGATTATCGATGTGTTTCCCTCTCAGTTTCAGTCCCAGGTGAGGGTTATGCTGTCCATGTCTCTAGAAGCGGTTATCACTCAAGCTCTTCTGCCCAAGTCGGATGGAAAAGGAAGAGTATTGGCTGTAGAAATTCTGATCCTTAATCACGCCATTAAAAATCTGATCCGTGAGAACAAAATCCATCAGATCTATTCTCAAATGCAGATGGGACAGGAACAATCCGGGATGCAGACATTCAACCAGTCATTGGCCATGCTTTACTTTAATGGTAGAATCACAAAAGAGACAGCGATAAGTGTTACTTCAAAACCGCAAGAGTTGACTGATATTATGCAGAGAGGAAGAGCCGGATTAAAAATTTCAGGCGAAGACTATTCATCAAAGAGATTTCAAAAATAAAAAGAAGGGAAATATGCCAAAATTTCAATGGAAAGGTAGAAATCGTTACGGGGATATCGTCGGGGGAGTGCGGATAGCCCGCTCCATGGAGGAGCTCAACAGGAGCTTGCAAAGGGAACAGATTGCTGGTGTTACTATCGCTTCTAAAAAAAAGGACATGAATATCACCTTTATGGAGAAGAAAAAAGTAACTTTAAAGGAACTGGCAATCTACAGCAGGCAGCTTTCTGTTTTGATTGATGCTGAATTACCATTGATCCAGGGTCTGACTATTTTGGCTGAACAGTCAAAGAACAAGTACTTCAAAAGAGTTATCAACGAAGTCAGGGAGGATGTAGAAGCCGGGTCGACGTTAAATCAAGCAAAAAGAAAATTTCCAAAAGTGTTTGATAACCTTTTTTGCAATTTGGTTGCATCAGGAGAGCAGAGCGGATCTCTTGACATTATGCTTAGACGTCTTGCCGAATATCTGGAGAAGGCTGTCAAATTGAAGGCACAGGTTAAGCAGGCTATGACCTATCCTACAGCGATCCTGGGATTTTCGGTCGTGGTGATGATCTTTATGATGTGGAAAATTGTTCCGGTTTTTTCTGGGATTTTTATTGAACTGGGAGCTGCACTTCCTTTTTTAACGCAGGTTCTTGTGGATACAAGCAATTTTGTACAAAGTTATATTTTATTCATTTTTTTGGGAGTAATTGCAATCATTTTTCTTTTCCGTTATGCGAAAACAACCGAATCAGGCAGGAAGATTATTGATACTCTTACCCTTAAAATTCCTCTTTTTGGTGGACTTTTGGAAAAAGTTGGCCTGTCCCGTATCACCAGGACAATGAGCACTCTTTTATCGGGCGGCGTGCCCATGCTGGAAACCTTGAAAATCACATCATCTACCGCTGGAAACATTGTTATTGAAAAAAATATCATGAAGGCCCGGAACATGGTTGCTGAAGGGACAAGCCTGACAGATGCTTTTAAGGAGTCAGGCCGGTTTCCTTTTATGATGATTCAGATGCTCAGCGTGGGGGAGGCGACAGGAACCCTGGATGCGATGCTTTCTAAGATGGCGAAATTTTATGATGATGATGTCGAATCTACAGTGGCAGCTTTATTGTCGATATTAGAACCGGTCCTCTTGATATTTATTGGATTATTGGTAGGAATAATGGTCATATCCATGTACCTTCCTATTTTTGAACTTATGAATACGGTCGGATAAGCGGTTCTTTTCGAGAAAAACAATGGTAGAGCCAGGAAAAAAGATAGTCCTGCAGCTGATCATTTTCCGTCTGCTCATCGTAACGGTTCTGGTTGTTGCAGCAGTGAGCATACAGTTCGGCACATCGACATTTCTTTCCTTGAGTCATTTTTACCTTATTATCATTTCTATTTATGTGCTCAGCTGTGCATATTTCATGTTTTATCACTGGGGAAGAAATTATTCCTTTCAAATCTATTTTCAGATCATAATGGATCTTTTCTGGATCACAGCTCTGGTCTATATTTCCGGTGGACTGCATGGAACATTTCATTTTCTATATATCCTCGAGATATTTGCAGCAAGTGTATTACTGTCCGGTCGAGCTGCTTATCTGACAGCGGCATTATCAAGTATCTTTTTCGGGACGCTTGTTGATCTTATGTATTTCGGGATCATCCCTTACTATAGAGGACTTCACCGTTCTGAGGCTGCAGCCGGTGTCTTTATCAATAACATCTTTGTTTCCTGGAGTGTATTTTTTCTGATCGCATTTTTGGTCAATTCTTTAACTCGAAGAATTAGAAATACACGATCTGAGCTGGAAACAGTCAGGAAAGAGTTAAAGATCAATAAAAACCTTGCTCTTGCCGGTGATGTGGCGGCTCATCTTGCACATGAGATCCGAAATCCTCTGGCTGCAATTTCCGGTTCTGTCCAGGTGTTGAATAAAGATCTGGATCTTACCGGTGAACAGAAAGAACTTATGCGAATTGTTATCAAGGAGTCAGCAAGAGTATCGAAGTCGTTTGAGCATTTTTTGACTTTAGCGTCTTCCGGCAAGATGAATTTTACATTATTCCGGTTCTCGCGATTGATGAAGGAAACCTTGACCCTTCTCAAGGCAAGCGGGGGCCTTCCAGGCAAGATCGAGATTAAAGGCAATTATAAAACCTCAAAGATTTCCTACTATGGCAACAACAATCAGTTCAAGCAGATATTTTGGAATATTTTGAATAATTCCGTAAAAGCTATGCCGGAAGGAGGTTTGCTGAGTATCAATTTTGATATAATAAATAAACATAATGTTTTACTTCGATTTGCGGATACCGGATTCGGGATGAAAGAGGAAGACCGGGGGAGGATTTTTGATCCTTTTTTTTCCGGGTTTGAAAAAGGTCAAGGAATCGGGCTGTCTGTGGTGCGGAGAATGGTTGGTGATTATAACGGACGCATTAATGTCGTTTCTGCAGCGGGGAAAGGGACAGAGATATCTATAATTCTTCCAGGTCAAAAACGGAAAAATATGAATAAGGATTTATAAAACGACTCATGGAAAACATTTTAATCGTTGATGACGAAAAGGGCATTCTGGACCTTCTCACAGTAGTGTTTAAAAAACAGGGCTTCAAGGTATTTACGGCAATGAATGCAGAAAAAGCATTTACCCTTATAGATGAGGAAGATATTGATCTTGTTCTTACAGATATCAAGCTCCCTCAAAAAAGCGGGATGGATATACTGACTTATATCATCAAAACAAAGTCGAATTTGCCGATTGTTTTGATGACAGCCTATGGGACGATCAAACAGGCTGTTGAGGCCCTCAAAGCGGGAGCAACGGATTATATTGTCAAGCCATTTGATATAGAAGAACTGCAGATCATTGTTAAAAAAGGGCTGGAGAGGAGACGCTTGCAGGTTGAAAATATTCGTCTTAAAGAGGAACTTTATAAAAAGCATAAATTCGAAAACATAGTAGGCAAGAGCAAAAAGATACAGGATGTTTTTGATCTTAGCAGAAAGATAGCAGAAACGGACTCAACTGTACTTATTTTGGGCGAGAGCGGAACTGGCAAAGAGATGGTTGCCCGGGCGATCCATTATTTGAGCCGGCGGAGGAATAAACCGTTTGTCTCCCTGAATTGCGGTGCTTTACCGGAGAACCTGCTTGAGAGCGAGCTGTTCGGCCACGTCAAAGGGGCCTTTACAAGTGCTGTTACTAATAAAAAAGGGATGTTTGAGGTTGCGGATAAGGGTTCCCTTATGCTGGATGAGATAGGAGAAATGTCGCCTTTGACTCAGGTGAAGGTCCTGAGAGCTTTGCAGGAGAAGAGCATCAGAAAAGTCGGTGGTACGCAGGAAATCCCAGTTGATGTGCGGATCATTTCAGTCACCAATCAGAATCTGAAGGAAAAGATCAAGAACGGATCGTTCAGGGAAGATCTTTTTTACCGTCTTAATGTCATTTCTCTCAAGATTCCTCCTCTCAGGGAACGTACAGAGGATATTCTTCTGCTTGTCAATCATTTTTTAAAGAAATATTGTTTGAAGATGGACAGGAAGATGAAAAGGATCACACCTGAGATCATGAAAATATTTGAGGCCTATTTCTGGCCTGGAAATGTTCGTGAACTGGAGAATATAATAGAAAGGATCGTTGCTATCGAGGAAAGAGAGACTATCACCAGGGATTGTCTTCCCCAGGAACTCCTTGGGATACAGAGTACCCCTGATAAGGTGCATGAGATATCACCGGGTTTTAATCTCAATAAAACCATGGATGAGATCTCACGTCAATATGTTAAGGAAGCTCTTGATAGAGCAAAAAACAACCTTAAGCAAACATCTGATATTCTGGGAATCAATTACAGATCCCTTCGTTACCTCATCGATAAGTTCGATCTTAAACTGCGGAGCGAAAAAAGCCATTAACACGGCACGAAATGACAATTATTTGTATAGAAAGTGTCAATAAATGTCATTAGTTTAAAAAAATGCAAGCAGGAGATTATTTATCTCTAATGTTATCAGCATGTTAATTATTTTCAAGGTTGGCACAATATTTGCGACTAATATTATAGATTAAAAAAATTTGGAGGTATGAAAAATGAAAAAAAGTAAAGGTTTTACACTGATCGAGTTACTGATCGTAGTTGCGATCATTGGGATTCTTGCTGCTCTGCTTATTCCCAATGCCATTACAGCTATGCAGAAGGCCAAACAGAAAGGCACGATGAAAGATGTCAGCACGCTTTCCAGTGTTATGGTTGATTACATGACAGACCATGGAGTGGCATACAATCAGAACGGCTCTTACGCATCTGGGGACGCTTTTTACACCACAATGGCCCCCTTCTATATTGCTGTGATCCCGATCAATGACCAGTGGGGGAATGCTTTCTATGTTTATGGCCAGACCAATGCAAACGCCAAGTACGGAGTGTCAGACGCTTCGAATCTGGATTTTGTTGTTTGTTCTCATGGTCGTGACGGAACCGGCGAAGAAGGCTCAGACTTTATTAGCTCTTCAGGCTCCGGCCTTTATACTGTAACCAGTATGGCCAGCTTCAATTATGATCTGGCGATGTGGAACGGCAACTGGATTCGCGGACCTCAGACCAGAGGCGGTTCTGGAAGCTGATCTCAATCATTACATTCTGTTAAACGATTAGTTGGGGCGGTACAGGTCGTATGCCGCCCCTTTTTTTTACTGTGATAGTTCATTCGAAAAGACTAAATTGGATCCTTATTCTTGTCCTTTTTACGGCCAATTTTGCAGTATTCCTTCCCTCCATGACAGGGGGATTTATCTGGGACGACAGACTCCTGATCACAGAGAATCCAGGTTTGCATGATCCTCTGTTTCTTCAGAAATTTTTAGTTTCTCCTTTTGGGGGTCATCTGGGATTGGACGAAAACAGTTTGCGTCTGGACCAGATGAGTCAATTCTACAGGCCTGTTACATCCCTTTCTTACTGGCTGGACTACAAGCTCTGGGGATTAAATCCGGCAGCTTTTCATCTCTCAAATATCTTCTTTCATATCATTAACTGCTTAATCCTCTTTTTTATTTTTTTAGCGCTTGATTGGAACCCATATAAAGCTTTTATGGGGTCGCTGCTTTTTTCTTTATTTCCCCTTCATTTTGAAAATGTCTCTTGGATCTCGGGGAGGACAGACTTGTTGTCATTCCTGTTTGCGGCCCTCTCTGTTTTGCTGTTTATCCATTTTTTTAAAAAGAAAAGACCCATTCTCCTCGGACTTTCTGCTTTTTTCTATTTTTTCTCCCTTCTTGCCAAGGAAAATACGCTTTTTTTGCCATTGATATTTTTATTTATTATATATCACCGGGACGCCAAGATAAAAGATTATATCCGGAATATATTTCCTTATACTGTAAGCCTGCTCCTGTGGTTTGTCATGCGTTCAATCGCTCTTTCGTCTGGATTTATCCAACTCTCGGGGAGAACGATCTCCGATTTCCTGTCAGCAATAGGATTCTATACATTAAAGATCCTGTTCCCATTCCGGCTGAGCTTGACGATCGATTCTGCTGGTGTTTTTCAAAATAAATATTTCTTTGTATCCGGGCTTATGCTGTCGCTCCTGTTCCTGGTTTCTTTACTTCTTTTGTTAAAGAATAAGATCTCTCGGATAAAACCGGCTTTAATGTTTACGGCTTTTTTTCTGTCTCTTTTTCCCTCAGTTCTTGTGATTTTCTCTGCTGCCACGGTATCCTTCCTGGCCTGGAGATTCCTCTATCTGCCTTCGGCCTTATTTGCGGCTTCCGCTGTAATGGTATTATCCGTAAAAATCAAATGGAAATATTTGATCTATACCGTACTGCTCATAGGGTGTATATTTTACACCCTGGAGCTTTATCCCAAGAACAAAGCCTTCGGCAGAAATGAAAAAGAGTTCTGGTTAGGCCTGGAGAACAGAAACAGGGAAAATTTTTTAGCCCTGTTCAATATAGGGATTTTTTCCCTGCCGGAAAATGAAGAGCAGGCCCTGGAGATTTTCCAGAAAATACTTAAACAGAAGGATCATCATCTTTATGAAAAATTCCGGATCCGCATCTATGAAGAGCTTGCCTCTTATTATACTTTCCATGATAAACTCGAACAGGCGGAGTATTATTTCAACAGGCTCCTGGACTCACAAAAAGGCCAGTCTCAGCATTTCTATGTCACATACGCATGTTTTTTAGCCCAGAAAGGAAAGGTCGATGAGGGAGAGAATATCATCCGGCAGATGCTGAACGTATTTTCTGAAAATCATCTGATCCTTCTTCATGCGGCAAAATTTTATATCATACTAAAAGACTATGAAAAAGCCATTGAGCTTTTAAAGAAGGATTTTGCTCTTTTCCCTACTGAGGAGATCAAGGGTCTTTTAAATCAGATAGAGAAGATCCGAAAAGCTGAATTGCACATCCCGGAATAAACATGTGCTATAATGATGTGATCTGAAAAATGCGAACCATAATTATATTCCTTGTCTTGGTTATCCTTGTCCTTATTGGAATTCCTATCCTTCTTGTGTGTGCTTTATTTCGACTGCAGCTTCCTCTTCTCCTTTTTTCAAAAGGCGCCATATGGCTGTGTATCAAGATTTTAGGTTTGCGTATAGAAATCCGGGGTAAGGAATGGGTCCGGAAAGGACAAAATTATGTCTTTATGGCCAATCACCTGAGTTATCTGGATGCTCCAATTCTGTTTTTAGCCATTCCACAGCATGTTAGGGCCATTGCGAAAAAAACGATCTTCAGGCTTCCGATCGTGGGTCTAGCAATGAAACAGGTTGATTTTGTTCCTGTAGACAGGACGGGAACCAACACGGGAAAAAAGAGTATTGAGCGAGTGACAAGATTGATGATTGAGAAAAAATATTCTTTTTTAATTTTCCCAGAAGGGACCCGGAGCCCCCATGGAAAACTCCAGGCTTTTCGACGCGGAGGATTTTTTTTGGCCATAAATAGCAGAGCTCCCATTGTTCCTACGACTATAAAAGGGACGTATGGTCTGATGCCTAGGGGAGGCTTATGGATCAAACGAGGAACGATTCAAATAGAGTTTTTCGAGCCGGTTTCCGTACAGGACTCAAATGAGGAAACCATGCCCCTTTTGGTGGAGCACATAAGAAAAATTATCCTGTCCGGACTGACGAAGGATTAATGGTTTTTAAATAGAAAGTAAGTTCCTAGCGGGAGCGTAGAGATCTATCCCGGCGGGGACGGCTTTTGGATTCCCAGAAGCCTTCGGTTTTTTTCTCTGCTGGATCTTGTGGTGAAAGCGCCTTTGTTGTCTTTTTCCCGTTTCTATCGATCCGATAAGATCGTTCAGCCGCGTATAGGATCTCATCCCGCAAACCTTCTTCTGCGATTTCATCAGTGTGTTTACGGCGGCCTTCCACTATCTCTCTTATGTAATTCTGGATCTGATCCTGGGAATAAAAGTTGCGGATATCCCATTCCCCCAGGGAATGTCCTTCGACTCGAACGACCTCTTTTGTCCCGAGCAGCCCTTTTTCATAGGTGTTTATACCCCGCATGTCTCCCCTCTGGATCTGAGCCATCAGGTTGATAGGAACACGTTCGACTTTTCTGACCATTCGTTTCTCTTTAACACCATCATGTTCGGATGTTTCGATGATCTCGCCAATCCCACCGGTATTGTACTGCATGAACTTGACTTTCCCGGGATGATTGCTGACCAGGGTCATAATGATCTCATAAAATCTGTTTACTTTGGCTGCTCTGGAACCGACGATAAAAGGATCTGTGCCGACGATCCGGACAGATTCTCCGGCTTTAAGGGGCTGACTGGCCATGCTGTGGGTGCTTTCTCCCCATAGATAGGCTAAAACAGCCTGCTCCGGAGTTAATTCCTGGGAAAAGCTCATGATTGTGTTTCTGCGTGTGATAAAGGCGAAGATCAATCCGTCAAGCTCCTTAAGGGGAGGAAGATTGATCGATTCTGAGAATATGGGAATAGTCTTCCCATTGATCTTCACTTTGAGTTTTTTTCTCTGTACTACAGCGCGGCCGTTTGCGGTCAGGCTTTCGTCCATGAAATCCGGTTCGCCATTGGCTTTGATCATAACGTTTTCGTACAATGCGGACTTATCGACCAGGGCGTTGTACATGGCTGTCTGGTATTCTTTTTCCACATCTGTTTTGACAAAGAAGTTATTTTCCGATCCAAGCGCTGATCCGTCCTGTTTCAGAAAAACAATATCATCCTGAGTTACTATGGTTTTTTCCCCTTTTTTGTGGTCAAGTCCAAGCTGGTGGCAGGACCAAGTGGATTTTCCTGTAGCAGTTAATCCGAATAAAAACACACCGAATGTTTTGAGCTTGTTGTTGGAGTCTCTAACAGTGACGATCTTTGTTCCGGAATGAAGTCCAAGCATTCCGAGTTGGTCGGCACCCCACATGGCCTGGCGGAGAAACCCTTTTTTGTCCTCTCCCATATAATCTGTTCCCAATGCGATATTGAGGCGATGCTCCGGAATAACCAGAACCTGCTGTTTTAGAGGATGTTCTTCTGGGATGTGGATCATGAAAAATTCAGGGCCAGGCCTGTTCGTCGGTTTGAACATTGTCGAGCCCCACATATAGCCCACCCTGTAATTGATGACGTCTGCTTCGGTGACCAAAAGGTTACATATAGGATTGTATATATCGTTGTTTCCCATCTGTCTCTTCAGCAAATAAAAAGGGAGAGTTCGAAGAAGATGCAGAACTTTGTCTAGTTCTTCCGGGGAACTGGCGATCAAATTTTCTTGAACGGCAGTGGGTCTTGTTATCCTGACCTTTTCTCCTCCCAAATAGACGGTTTTAGGAGCAATACGGCTGGAAATTGCGGAGCGCCAACCAAAGGACCCATAAATCGTCCTAACCCCGGCGTCTTTAGCTCTTGGTTCAAGCCATTTAAGATCGACTTTTCGGATGTTCGGGCCTTGAATGACCCGATGAAATTCGTCGGCAAATTTCTTATACGCGTTCTCGTTATAGATATTTCTATCACTCATGACGGTATATTCTATTTAAGATAATACTTTGTCTTCTGTTTTCAATAAGGTCTTTTTAATATCTTCTGAGGTGGCAATGCCGCTGTTGAAGAGATAGCAGTTTGTATTTTCAAGAAGCCGGCGGAAAAAACTTCTCTGGATCTCCAGATTTTCCGGCGTTTTCATAAGGAGATGGGGGTTGTAAAAAGGTTGGCTTTCGAATGAGATGGGATCATGTTTAGCCCCAAAACTTTCGCCGGATTCAAGAATACGCAGGGCATCATCAATGTCCATTTTGACCATCGGGGGAGAAACTTTGTCATTCCTTAGAATAAAAACCCATCGGACTTCGCTTCGTTTTACATGTTTGGCGGAACCGCTGATCCAGTAGGGATCGAGCATAGCGAAAGAGTTTTTGGCTGCTGTGTAACATAAAGGCGAGCCCCTATCAAGTCGGCAGTCATCCATTTGAAGACATGTGTTGTTTTTACAGTCTTCTTTTTTCAGTATGATGTTTTCGCATTTACTGCCATCAAAAAGAGAGGCGAGTCCGGGGTAATAGTCGGCTGTATTGGTCGGCAGATAGAATTTTCTTTCTGGGGAGTCGGCCAGAACGGATCTGCCGGACATGCGAATAAAGACCAGGTCATTGGAATGGAGACGGATCTGATCCTCATTCAGCAGAGAAAAGAAGAGTTCAGTCTTTTTTGTGCCTTTAGGTCCGATGAGGAGGACTCCGCTGCCGTTGATGTCTGCTGACATTCCACGGACAGCATGAACCTGAAAAAGCCTGGATGAAATATCCATGACCAGTCCCAGTGCCAGACTGCGAAGAGGCCCATAGTTGTCCGTATTAACCAGTATCCCGGTTTTGGCTTCCGGATTGTAAAATGCGCGCGGCTCTCTGCCGGGAATACCGTCTACGGCATAGATGATCCCATGGGGCTCCAGATCGGATTCCAATTGGGCCGGATACCAGTTCTCGATCCAGAAATCATTCAGATGAGAAACATTTGTTCTGAGTTGAACAATAACACCGTTGATATTGGCATTCCATTCGAAGTAATTATCATGCCTGAGATGAGATTCCATCTCTGAAACCAGAGCATCACGCATCTGAATGGAAATCCCGGCTTCGACTGGAACAGTTTTCTTTACATGCGTGTTGGTATTGTTTAAAGCGATCCTCTTGACTTTTTTTGCAGTCTTTAAGTTTGGTAGAGCATTAATGATCCTGTCCATGCCCTTTTCCAGATTTTCCATGGAAGTTGCATAGGAAATGCGGATGTGATCATCGTTGCCAAAAGCATCTCCGGGAACCAGGGCCACATTGGCTTCCTTGAGGAGAAAATATGCCAAACCATAGGAATTACGAATAGGATGGCCATTAAATTCTTTATTGTAAAAAGCAGAAACATTGGGGAAAAGATAAAAAGCGCCCTGGGACTTGAAACAGGATATGTCAGGAATAGACTGAAGCCTCATATAGACATAATTTCTTCGCCGCTGGAATTCTGAGACCATTTTTGACAACTCATGTTGAGGCCCCTTTAACGCTTCCAGGGCGGCCTTCTGTGAGATGGAAGACGGATTGGATGTGGTATGACTTTGGATTTTCGTCATGCCGCTGATGATCTCCGAAGGCCCCGCTGTATATCCGATTCGCCAGCCTGTCATGGAATAAGCTTTGGAAACACCGTTGATCACGATCGTTTTTTTTCGAACATCCTCTCCAAGTGCGGCAAAGCTGACGAATTGAAAATCGTCATACACAAGCTTTTCGTAGATCTCATCCACTATGACGAAAATATCTTCCTCCAGGATAATGTCTGCCAGAGCTTCTAGTTCGTGCTTTTTATAGGCCGCCCCCGTCGGATTGGATGGGTTATTCAGGAGGATCGCTTTGGTGGATGGTGATATAGAGGATCTGAGCTGATCCGGAGTCAAAAGGAATCCGTTTTCCTCTTTGGTAGGAACGATCACAGATTTCCCCTTTGCCAGTGAGACTGTATGAGGGTAAGTGACCCAATAAGGAGAAGGGATTATCACTTCATCCCCTTCATTGATAAGCGCCTGAATGAGATGAAAAAGTGAGCTCTTAGCCCCTGTCGAAACGATGATCTCGTTTTTTTCATATTCCAGGCCCATGTCTTCCTTTATCCTGGAAATGATAGCTTCCTTAAGGGGCGGAATTCCATCAGTCTGGGTATATTTTGTAAAATTTTCCTGGATAGCCTTGATCCCGGCTTCTTTGACGTTGTCCGGGGAGGGGAAATCCGGTTCTCCCACACTGAGATCAATAACATCAATGCCATCAGCTTTCATGGCCCTGGCTTTGTTCGTGACCTTCAAGGTGGGAGATTCACCTATAAGATTTGCTTTTTCTGATACCATCATTGGTTTTTCCCGGGTGGAATTTAGATGTCTTCTTTCTTTTCCGGATTCATTTTATCCTTGAAATATTTCTTAAGATCGACACCGGTTAAAGATTTCACTACATCAGGCATCTGGCTGAGGACTTCGGCAACCTGAGCAGTTATCTTTGTAGCGCCGGTCCCTTTTTCCCCTCCGATAAGAATGATCTTGTCCACTTTGGAAAGGGGTTCAGCGACTGCTCTGGCCAGCTCAGGCAGATTCTCGAAATAAAGCTGGAGGATAGCCGCCTGGTTGTATTTTTCCCAGGCTCCTGCTTTTTTCAGCATGGTCTCTGCTTCAGCCAGGCCTTTTTGTCTGACTTTTTCCGCTTCTGCGAAGGCTTCAAGTTTAAGGGCGTCTGCCTTTCCCTTTGCTTCTGCATGGATGCGAAAGCTTTCGGCCTCGGCTTCTGCCTGGATCTGAAGCTTTCGAGCTTCTGCAGGCTTGATCACATTGGAATCCAATTCTTTTTCTCTTCGAGCAACTTCCAGTTCTTCGATCTTGATGGCCTCTTCCTTCTCAATCAGTTTGGCTTGAGCCTCTTCTTTTTTAATATTTTTAGCTAACCGGAACCGTTCAAGCTCGTAGGAATAATCAGCCTGAGCTTTTTTCCTGTTGACATCAACCTGAGAAGTGGCTTTTTTTGCCTCGTTTTCCCATTGGGCCTTGGCGATCAAGGCATCTGCCTGAAGCTTGGCGATTTCACCCTCTTTCCTGGCCTCTGAAGATTTGATAACAGCATCTTTTTCAGTCTGGGCTTCAGCGATCAGAGCATCACGTTTAGCCTCGGCGATCTGGGGTTTACCCAGGGATTCCAGATACCCCTGAGTGTCACTTATTTCTTTAAGGGAAAAGGAAAGGAGGGTAAGGCCCATTTTTGAAAAATCAGGATCGACGGATTCAGTCACTTTATTTGCGAACTCCTGCCGTCCTGTGAAAATGTCCTTTACGTTCATAGTTCCGATCACAGTTCTCATCTTGCCGTCAAGGATAGTCGCAGCAACATCCTTGATGCCGTCTTTACCACTACCAAGAAACTGCTCTGACGCAAAGATGATGGCATCAATTTCGGAACTGATCTTGACCTGGGCAGATGCTTCAGCCAAAATATGGATTCCATTATGCGTGATGACTTCAGGAGTCTTGATCAAAATATTAAGGATATCTAAAGGAAGCGTATCAACAGTTTCCAGGAATGGCCAGACAAAAGTCCCTCCACCCAGCCGATAACGAAAACCGATCCGCTTCCTGGTTCCGTCAGCGAGAACAACCCTTTTTTTCCGCCCTGATATGATAAGAGCTTCATTGGGTCCGACTTTCCTGTATTGTTTTGCGATCAGCATAATAATGAGGGCCAGAATAACGGCAGCAACGCCGATAATAATCAAAATGGAGACTAAAGACATTTTTTCCTCCCTTCAGAGAAACAACGATCCCTGAAAAATACTCATTTTTCTTTATTATGAATGACTAATGTAACGCGAAATAACTTTGTTTTCAAGCTGTAAAAAGCAAAAAAATCCTTTATGTAAAGCCGTCCTCTGGTTATCCGTAAGCCATAAAGAGCAAACTTTCCTTTTTTAGGATGGTCTTTTGGATTTGGATAAGTTCTTCGATTCCCTTGTCCGCTAAAGCGAGCAGGACGTTGAATTCTTTTTTTGTTATTGGTTTTTTTTCAGCTGTTGCCTGGATCTCAATGTATTTTCCGGTATCGGTCTTTACGACATTCATATCAATCTCGGCATTTGAGTCTTCCTTGTAATCGAGATCGAGATGAGGTATCCCGTCTATCATGCCGACACTTACAGCTCCAACAAGATTTTTCAGCGGCATACTGTTCAGTATCCCATCATTCATCATTTTATTCATGACGAGCGCGAGGGCGATGCTTCCTGCGGTGATAGAGGCAGTCCGTGTCCCACCGTCGGCCTGAATTACATCACAATCTATTATGATAGTCCTTTCTCCAATAAGGTTGAGGTCGACAACCGTCCGAAGAGAGCGGCCGATCATCCGCTGGATTTCATGACTGCGGCCAGAGATTCGGCCCAAATTCCTTTCTCTTACGTTTCTTTTTCCAGTTGATCTGGGGAGCATTGAATATTCGGCTGTGATCCAGCCTTGCCTGTGTCCTTTCAGGAAGGGCGGGACCTTTTCTTCGAGGGTTGCCGCTGCGATGATCTTGTTCCGCCCCATCTCGATATATGCCGAACAATCGGCAAAATCGAGATAATGAAGTGTTATTTTTACTGATCTTATTGCATCCAGCGCCCTGTCGTTTTTTCTCATGGGAATAGCCTTTCCCCTTTCAAGATTCGATAATTGTTATCCTGGTGAAACCGGAATAATATTATATCATAGCTCGATTAAAATCAATGATTTGAATATGATTACAACTAATCCACAGGACGGGATTTCCAACGATCGTGAAACCATAGCCATAATTCAGGTTTTTTTCGGATCTGTTCCTCGATCGCAGATGTGCTTGCTTGTGTGATCGACAGTACATCTGTTTCCATGTCCCCTGTTTTTACAATTTTGAGAGGAGGCGAAAAAACAAGGCGGTATGTCCGGCCTGATGCGGGAACACAGAAAACAGGAAGCAGGGGAGCGCCGGTTCTTAGAAAGAAAAGGGCTGTACTGGGTGTTGTTGCAGCCGGCGTCCCGAAAAAATTGATAAAGACAGCCTGATCCCGAAGAACATTTTGATCCATAAGGATGGCGACAATTTCCCCGTCGCGCAGAACCCGTAGCACCTGCTTTGCTGCCATATGCTTGTAGATGATTTTGGCGCCGAAATAGTTCCTTATGGCCAGAAGTTCCTTTTCTAGGATTGTATTGTCCAGCTTTCGAGCGATCACACTTAGGGAAGCGAACCGGGCGATAAAGACAGGGGCAATCTCCCAGTTGCCATAATGGGCGGAAAAAAGCAGTGCTCCCTTGCCATTCTCTAGTGCTCTGTACAGGTGTTTCTCTCCTTCGACGGTGATAATGTCTTCAAGTTTATTCCGGCTCATCCTGCTGAGCTTTATGATATCGAACAAGGTCGAACCGAAGTGCTTGAATGATAGTCTAGCGATCCGATTTTTCTCCTTATTTGGCAAAAGAGATCCATAGGCTAGATTCAGATTTTTTAATGCGATTCGGCGGTGTTTCTTGCCTGTGTAATAAAAAAGAACACCTAAAAATCCGCCCAACAGCAGGATCAAACGACGGGGAATGACGGAGATCAGGCTCCTGATTAATTTATAAAGGCGGTATTCTGCCTGTTTTTTTTTATTGCTCATTTTTAAGCATGGTAAAAATTTCATGATAGAATGCTTTGTCGATGTCCAGATCTATTTTAATGTAATAGAGAGGAATATCCTCAAGGGATTGAGATCCTGATAATTTAGCAATATCCTTCTCTGTTGTGAGAAGAGCGTCAGCGTGATTCCGGATGTAATGTTTTCGAAGAACACTCAGTGTGGATTCTGAATACGAGTGATGGTCATGAAAATCCAGGGTGAAAATGGGGCGAATTCCCTCATTTTTTAACAGTAAATGAAACCGGGAGGGATCTGCAATGCCGCTGAAGACGATCAAGCGTTTTGATGATAATGCCTCAATAGGGAGGGGCTTATCATCTCCGGGCGAGTATATTCCCTGAAATGTCACGTTATATCCGAAAATTTTTACATTCGGGAAGCGAGACCTTAATGTTTCTTTCAGTGAAGAACCGTGAAGGGATCTCAACAATAGAATATCCGCTCTTTTCAGGGCTGAGACAGGTTCTCTGAGATCTGCATTTTCAAGTGGATTATGGAGGACAATATCCAGATTTCTTTTCAAACGGAGATGCTGAAAACCGTCGTCAAGAACGACTGTATCAAAACCCAATTTAACTGCTTCTAAACAAGAGGAATATCGGTCTTTTCCAATGAAAATTCCAACGGACGGCAGTCGTTTTGCCGCCATGTATGGTTCGTCCCCGGCTGATCTCCAATCTCCCATGATGGATTTTCCATCGGACAAAATTCCCCCTTTCTGCTCCCAGAGTCCCTTATATCCTCTGGTCACCATGGCAGGGTTTTTCCCTTTTTCCAGAAGGAATGAGAGCAGGTTTATTACAAGGGGGGTTTTTTCCGATCCGCCCATACGAATATTGCCGACACTGATGACCGGAACCGGAACTTCTTGAGAATGAAATACTCCTGCCTTATATAAAAGATGTTTTATCCGGCAACCTGTCTGGTTTACTAATGAAACAGGTTTAATGAGGAGTTTCATTTTTTAGAAAATATATACCAATTCTTGCCTTAGTTCAAGGTTGTCATCTTTTGGGCGAAGCATCGTATTGAAATTACTATTTAAAAAAGGTATCATACATTTTTATTTTAATACTGGAGGATGGAGATGTTGAAAAAAATATCCATTATTTCTCTTATTCTTATTATGGTACTTATTTCGACTCAGTGTAAGAAAAAAGCTGCCGTGGCCGGTGTTGATGTCACTGTGACATTTTCTGAAGAAAAACTGTCAGACAACCTGATCACTGACATAAATTACATGTGGAAAACTGATAGTGAATTCGTGAAAACGGGGCAAGATTTTAACGTTTTTGTACATTTCTGGCATAATGGGAATCTTCTTTTTTCAGATAACCATATTCCTGCGGTAGAGACCTCTAAATGGGAGCCTGAGAAGGAGTATGCTTATACACGAAGAATTTATATCCCGATATTTATCGATGAATTCGATCCCGATTTTAGAGGGGTAGAAACTTTAAAGCTTTCGCTTGGTTTTTTCTCGCCTTATGATCGAAGCGGGGAATCAAAAAAGAAAATTATTGATAAAAAACTGAAGGTTTTTCTTCCTCCGCTGGACACTCCCGAGATCATCTATGAGGAAGGCTGGTTTGATCTTGAGATCAATCCGGAGTCTTTTTTAAAGCAGTGGCGCTGGATGGGAAAAACAGCAAGATGCATTATTGATAATCCCCATAGAGATGCGCTTTTGGTAATAAAAGGCGGATTACATCTGGAAGCGGTAAAAGATCAGAAAGTGATATTTAAGATCAATGATCTTACTCTGGATGAATTTATTCCCACAGAGAGAAGTTTTGAAAAGTCCTATAACATCAAAAAGGAAAGGCTCGGTGATGTAGATGAATTTTACCTGACTATTTCAACAGATAAAACCTTTGTGCCTGCGGAAAACATACCCAATTCCACAGATATACGGGAACTCGGGCTTCAAATCTCATTTATCTATTTTCGATGAAGAAATGCGGCTGATATGCCGCCTGTAATCACTGTTATTTTTTTATAGCATCCAATTCTGTCTTTAGTTTTTTTTCGTCTTCCTGTGCTTTTAGCAGCTTTTGATAGGTGTTGCTTATCTGGCGCTGCATTTCGTCTCGTGATCTCATGTCATTCATGCTGTAAAATTCTTGCCAGAGGGCATTCATCTTCAGGGTTAACAACTGAACGTATTCCTCTGCCTTTTCCCATTTGTTTTCAAGCTGCTGTGACTCTTCTGCTTCTTTCTTGTCTTGATTCAAATCTTGTTCCCGTGTTTTTGGAATAATTTTTTTGGTTGTGCTTGAAGGCTGTTTTTCGTCCAGGCCGGCAGGTATGGCCTCAACTCTGCTGTTTGGTGTTTCAGTAATGATAATGGCTGATCGTCTTCTGCTATTTCTGGTGGAGGCCGCAGTCAGGACGGTGATTTTTTTGCCCTTGAGTTTTGCGCGGCGTTCTTTTTCTTTTTTCGAGAGCTCTACAAGGCTTTGCGAGGATAGAATTCCTGCGCAAAAAAATACCATAGTTATAAAGACAGATGCTTTTTTCATGCTTCCTTCCCTTTATTAATATAATAATATGATTTTTTACTTCTGTCAAATATTTTAATTTTGCTTAGGCATTTCTATTTCTGTGATATGGGTAATATAAAAGCGAGGCCCTTTCCGTCAAAGCCGTATTTATTAACCTTCATCACGATTTTGGGAATGCAAACATTTTTGGCTTACGGCTGTCCTGATAAATAACTGCTCTCCGTCTGTAGAAATCTCAATGGCTCCGGATTTATCTGTCCGGTAAACAGTGGCGCCGATCTTGTTATACCTATTCAGGATTTTCTTGTCTGGATGGCCGTACATATTATTGTGCCCCACTGAAATAACTACAATATCCGGAGAAACGGCACGCAAAAAAGAGAATGAACTGGATGTTTTGCTGCCGTGATGAGGAGATTTTAGTATCTGACTGTTGAGCTCATGCGGATTTTCGACCAGGTCAGACTCTGCCTTTTCCTCGATGTCTCCGGTCAACAGAATGGCTATTTTCCCGTATTCAAGCCGCAAGACAAGAGATTGGTCATTATTTACTGAAAAAACCTCAGGATTTCCGCGGAGGGGATAAAGCGCCTGAATCTTAACGCCTGAAATGTGAGTGTCCCGTCCTCGAAATATTCGTTTATGCTGAATATTCAAAGGAAGATTTTCCTTGAACTTTTCATAGTAGGTGTTTTGAGCGGGATAAAATGCCTCCCAATATTCCATGATATGGAAATTTTTCGCCACACTGATCAGTCCTTTAAGATGATCAGGATGGCCGTGAGTCAATACAAGATAATCGATGGCTTTTATTCCCTTGTTCCAGAGAAAACGGGAGACGATCTTTTCACCGACATCAAAACGACTACCGGGAAACCCTCCTCCGTCGATCAGCATTTTTTTTTGCCCGGGGAATTCAATAAGTATTGATTCTCCCTGCCCGACATCCAAAACTGTCATGCAGAGATGCTCTGTTCGAACGGGAAATGGATGGATTATTATTACTGATAAAAGGACCAATGCTCCCATAACGGTTGTGAGTCTCACTTTTTTGGAGCGGATGGGGAGAAGAAGAACTAGAAGGAAGAAAAAATATCCGGCCACAACCCACAAGTATGGGGTCGGGACCCTGAACGACATAAATTTTATTCCATCCATGACAGTTGATAGGTGAATGAGCTGGTCGATCAGAAAACCAAGAATAGAAGCCAGAAACTGAGCGATTCCCAAGCTTATAAATGCTATGGGCAAAAGTATAAATCCCATAGTCATGATGATTCCCAAAAAAGGGATCGCAGCACAGTTCAGAAGGATGGAGGAAAATGTTACACGGTTGAAAGCAAGAGCGATAAATGGCAGAACACCCATTTGGGCTGTGAAGGAGAGAACCAGCATCTCACTGATCTTAAAAGGAAGGCACGGAATCAGCTTAAGGATTCTTGGGAAAAAGAGGATGATCGAGAGCATGGCAGCATAGGTCAGCTGAAAGCCAAGGCTGAAAAGTTGGAATGGATCTAGAAGGAGAAGAAGGAATGCGCTCATGAAAAGAGTATTAATGAGGGAGATGTCTTTCCAGAACGTTTTTCCAAAAAGATAGGCAAGAGCCATGATGGTTGCTCTCAGGACTGAAGGCCTGCCCTCAACGAGAAAGGCATAGAAGCTCAAAAAAAACATCAAAAGGATATAAGATATACGTGTTGGGATCTTCAGGATTTTAAACAGGGAGAAAAGTATAAAAGAAATAATTCCGATGTGAGCGCCTGATATGGCGAAGAGATGGAAAAGGCCGGACTTTTGAAGGGCCTGTATAGTGGTTTCTGGTATTCTTCCTCTCTCACCAAGCAGAAGCGCCTCGAGCACAGCTCCTTTTTCTGAGATGGAATGAGTATTTGAACCTGGAAACAGTGCCTGTATTTTTTCCTGGAGGTCCCTCCGTATAAGGGATATTCCCCGCAAAGGGGAGAAAAGGGAGCCGGGTCGGATCTTTTGAACTAAGAGCGGGCTTTTAGAGTGGGCTCTGTTATGGAGATTCTGGGTCTTCAGCAGCCATTCGAAAGGAGCGGAGTCAAAGTTTCTGAAGCCAGGAAATGTGCTGATCTGAGCAGATACTTTAATACGGTCACCAGTTAATAGATTGCGTATATGAACCAATTCCGGGGTATGAAAAAGAGATATCTTCAAGTTCCCTTTGATCTGTTTTTTATTTGTTCCCAAAATGATATTTTCGACTTTCAGGTATAAAGTATCTTTATCAAGGCCTCTGGAGGGAGTGCGAAAAAGAATTCCGGTAAAATCTGCATATATGTCAGGGTTGAACCGGTGTAGAGCATTTTTTTCGTACCCGGTATTGTGGTCCTGATAAAGAGCTGCCCCAGCGAGAAAAATAGTTATGAGGGATAAAACCAAAGCAGGTATTTCTTTTTTTTTCAGGAAAATGATCCAGGCCAGGAGAGGGGAAACAGCCAGGATGGGCAGTAGCAGCAGGGGGGGCAGGGGGATTAAAGATGCCCCAAAAATCCCCAGGATGAAAGCAAGAGAAATGTACAAAAAAGGAGAAATCACGTCAGTTTGTGCCGATGGTTTCCTGGTTCTGATGAGCCAGGCTGTCCAGCAGAAGGTGGCACATGATCTTAATTCCAAGAGAGATGCTCCGTTCATCCGGATTGAAATTCGGACTGTGGAGCGGAGACATTGAACGCCGTCTTGGATTCTTGACTCCCAGGAAGAAATAAAACCCAGGAATTTTTTGGCAGTATAAGGAAAAATCCTCGGCAACCATCTGTGGAGTGATGGGAAAAACATTCTCTTTACCAACAATGTTATACAGTGTCGGGGTCATGATTTTTGCTAACTCTGGATGATTATAGAGAGGAGGTGTGCCCTCTCGGTAGAGCATTTCATAATCAGCACCATAGGCATCTGTTATTCCCTCAACGATCTTCTCTATATAATGACGGATATTTTTCCTGTTTGTCTCACTCAGAGTTCTAACCGTTCCCTCGAACCGGACGGATTCTGCAATGATATTGGCTTTTGTCCCTCCGGAAATTTTTCCCACGGATATTAATGCCGGATCCGTAGCATCCAGGAAGCGGCTGATAATTGTCTGTATATTGACTATCACATGAGAGGCGAGTATGATGGCATCGATACCTTCATGAGGCCTGGCGCCATGTGAACTCCTTCCTTTGATCGTGATGATAAATCTGTCAGAAGAAGCCATGATCGGTCCTGATGAAAAGGCCACGCTGCCCAGATCGTCCGGCCAGACATGAAGACCGAATATGGCTTTTACCGGAGGATCTTCTAGGACTCCCTCTTTGATCATCAGTTCTGCTCCTCCGTCTTCACCTGGAGGGGGGCCTTCTTCGGCCGGTTGGAATATAAACTTGATATTTCCTTTGATCTGGTCTCGAAATGAATTCAAAACATATGCAGTCCCAAGAACGATGGATGTATGGATATCATGACCGCAGGCATGCATAACTCCTGGATTCAGTGACCTGAATGGAACATTGACCAACTCCTGAATAGGAAGAGCGTCCATGTCAGCACGAATTCCGATCGTAGGCCCGGGATGGTCTCCGTGGAGGAGACCGACTACGCCTGTTTTTGCTATACCTGTTTCCACATCCAACCCAAGAGACAGAAGTCTGGAAGCAATAAGCTTGGATGTTTCAAACTCCCTGTTGCTCAGTTCCGGATTCATGTGAATGAATCGGCGGATCTTGATGATTTGTGCTTTGTTCCGGGCAATAGCTTCGTCAATGCGTGCAGAGGTTTTTTTATCAACTGCGATCCCGAATGATCCGGTAATCCAGTAGAAAAGGAAAATGTATAGGATGATAAATCGGGATCCCCTGTGCATGGATTTATGATAAAATTATACGCGTTATATGTCAATGAAAGAAATGGTAGCAACAGGCTAGATTGTAACAGTTTCTTTATATTCTCCGTATTCTTCTTTTAATACCGAAGAAATTTCCCCGATCGAGGCCATAGCTCTGACTGCCTCTATAATGGGCTGAACACAATTATTATTGTTCCTTACTGCATTGCGTAATTCTTGTAACCGGGATTCAACCTTGCCGGATGATCTTTCCCGTTTTAGACGCTTAAGTCTGTCGGTCTGACTTTTTTCAACATGCTCCGGAGGAAACTCCAGTTGAAAATCAACAGGCTGACCGCCTGAGCTGAAGGCATTAAGCCCAACTATGATCTGACTGCTGTCCTCGATATTCTTTTGATAAGAATATGCGCTGTTCTGAATTTCCTGCTGAATATAACCTGTTTCAATTGTTTTGAGTGTTCCCCCCAGGTCATCGATCTTGCGCAAGTAAACTCCAACCTTTTTTTCGATCTCATCCGTAAGGTTTTCGATGAAGTATGAACCGCCCAGGGGGTCAACTGTATCAGGCACGCCGCTTTCATGAGCGATGATCTGTTGTGTCCTTAATGCGATCCTGGCCGATTCCTGGCTTGGAAGAGAGAGGGCTTCGTCTCTAGAATTTGTGTGTAGGGATTGAGTTCCTCCGAGAATGGATGCCAGCGCCTGAAGAGTGACACGAATAACGTTGTTTTCAGGTTCCTGGGCTTGGAGTGTAACTCCGCTTGTCTGGGTGTGAAATCTGAATTTCCAGGATAGTGGATTTTTTGCTTTGAATTTTTCCCTCATGATCCTGGCCCAGATTCGCCTTGCAGCTCGGAATTTTGCAACTTCTTCCAGAAGATTGTTGTGGGAAGCCAGGAAAAAGGACAGGCGGGGTGCAAAGGAATCCACATCCAGACCTGCATTAACAGCGGCCTGGAGGTAGGCTATGGCATTGGTAAAGGTGAAGGCCAGTTCCTGAACAGCAGTTGCTCCTGCTTCCCTGATGTGGTATCCACTGATGCTCATTGTGTTCAAGTTCGGCACATTTTTTTGGCAAAATTCAAGTATGTCTGTGATTATCTTCAAAGAGGGACCGGGCGGAAAAATATATGTACCTCGAGCAATATACTCCTTTAGGATGTCATTCTGGATCGTGCCGGCCAATCTAGCCCAGGGGATTCCCCTGTTTTCGGAGAGAACGAGATACATGGCGAGCAGAATAACGGCGGTAGAATTGATCGTCATGGACACACTGACGTTTTCCAGGGGGATTTGATCGAACAGTTTTTCCATGTCCTCGAGTGTGTCGATCGCGACCCCTACTTTTCCCACCTCTCCAAGGGCTCTCGGGTCATCTGAATCAAGGCCGATCTGAGTCGGAAGGTCAAAGGCAACACTGAGGCCTGTCTGGCCTTTGGACAGAAGATATCGATAGCGCTTGTTGGACTCCTCTGCTGTTCCGAACCCTGCATATTGCCTCATGGTCCACAATCGTCCTCTGTACATACTGGGATAGACGCCTCTGGTAAATGGATATTTCCCGGGATCTCCCAGCTGCTGCTCCGGATCGAACCCGGACAGGTCTTTGTGGGAATAGATTTTTTTGACTTCGATGTCAGAATGAGTCAGAAAGCAATCTTTACGTTCCTTTGATCCGGACATGGTTAATTTGATTGTATTGTTTTATGCCCGGTATTTCAAGAAGGCCCTTATCCGCTGCTTAAAAGCGAGTGATATATTTCTTCAAAGCGTCTGTTCCTGCGTATTTTCCCCTATCTGCAAGTTCTTCTTCTATTTCAAGAAGTCTGTTGTATTTTTCTACCCGTTCACTCCGGCATAGCGAGCCTGTCTTGATCTGACCGGCATCCATAGCTACACTCAAATCGGCAATGAAAGTATCTGATGTCTCACCCGAACGGTGGGAAATGACGGTGGTATAATCGTTTTTATGGGCATTATCGATCACTTGAATGGTCTCGCTTAAAGTTCCTATCTGGTTGAGTTTGATCAGGATGGAATTCCCAATTCCCTGCTGAATTCCCTTTTGGAATCGTTCCAAATTGGTTACGAAAATATCATCTCCGACGATCTGGATCTTTTTACCGAGTTCCTGCGTCATTAAAGTCCACCCCTCCCAGTCATCTTCTGCACATCCATCCTCGATGGAGATGATAGGATAGGCATTGACCAGATCTTTGTAGAAATCAATGATCTGTTCAGATGTTTTTTCCGAGCCGTCGGATTTATGGAAGACATATTTTCCATCTATGTAGAATTCCGATGCAGCCGCGTCAAGGGCAAGAAAGACATCCCTGGCTGGTTGATAACCGGCTTTCTGAATGCTCTCCAGGATGACTTCAATGGCTTCCGTGTTGGAGCGCAGATTCGGGGCGAATCCTCCCTCATCTCCAACCGATGTGTTGTATCCTTTTTCTTTAAGGATCTTTTTAAGCTGATGAAAAACCTCTGCAGATGTTCTGATGGCCTCAGAAAAACTCGGGCAGCCTGCTGGAACGATCATGAATTCCTGTATATCAACATTGTTATCAGCATGGGAACCGCCATTGAGGATATTGATCTGAGGGACCGGAAGCAGGTAACTGTCCTTTTTTCCCAGGTAATCGTATAGAGGTTTTCCAGATGCTTTTGCCGCAGCCTGAGCTGTGGCCATGGAAACAGAAAGGATGGCATTCGCGCCGAGCCGGGATTTGGCTGGAGTACCGTCAAGGCGGATCATTGTACTGTCGATCTCTTCCTGGGAAAGAGCATCTTTTCCAATAATTTCCGGAGTAATGATTTCTTTAATATTTAAAAGAGCCTTGAGCACTCCTTTTCCCAGGAAGCGTTTTTGATCGCCGTCTCTAAGCTCGAGGGCCTCGTGAGTCCCTGTCGATGCGCCGGAAGGAATTGATGCAACTCCTATGTCACCTGAGTCTAAAATAATGTGGCATCTTATTGTAGGATTGCCTCTCGAGTCCAAAATTTCTTGAGCCTTGATCTCGTGTATAGTAGTATTCTCCATTTTTATTCATACATTCTTATTAAAGATTGGTGTGGTGAATTTCTATATTAGAAGATATCTTTTTCTTTTTTTTCGTTTTTTATTGGGGGCTCCGGAGGTGTTTTGGAGAATTCTTCTTTTTTCTTTTCAACAAACTCTTTAACGACCTCTATGCCCTCACCTGTTTTTTCCTTAATAGCCTGAACACCTTTTTCCGCTTCTTTGGTTATTTTTTCATACGTGACCTTGGCTTTTTCTCCAGTTTTTTGAGCCTGTTCCTGAATTTTTTTCCGTGTTTCAGTGCCACTTGCCGGAGCAAAAAGAACTCCCAGAATAAATCCTGTTGCCGTACCGAGAAGGAAAGACAGGGTTACCTCCAAGGCAGATGTGTTATTATTTGACATATTAATCCTCCTTGCGTTTTTTCCGTTTTCTAAGTTGTCGCCACCCCAGGTTGATCAAGGGAGCTAGAAAAGGCCAATATTTCGAAGACGGCCTTAAGAAATTTTTTGTGAGGAACTTGGTCGTTTTTGAAAGATCTGCAGTTGCTTTTTTGGCCGATTTAAGGATATCATCCAGGTCATCGATTTTCCCTTGGGCCATAATGGTCGTTTTATTGAGATTTTGAGTTAATTCTTGAATTTCAACGAGTGTCTTTTCTCCCTCTTTTGCGGTTTTTCGGAGTTGGGTGAATAAAAATACGAGAAAAGTAACGGCCACAACAGCCGCGATCGTCAAGACCAACAGTATAAATTGATTCAGGGTAAGCGCCATATCAATACATTGATAAAATAAAATGATCTATTTGTCAATAAGATTCATTTGCACAATGGATGTAAAATCAACGAAATTCTCTGGTTGTCTAAGCAAAGTCAAAATGTCCCCCTATCTGCAAAGCAAAGATGTCCCCTTTT
>CBDVEQ010000008.1:0-30210 GCA_965373045.1 uncultured bacterium
GCTAAAAACAAAGAGATAGATAAAGTGATGGGTTTGGAGTTGGGAGCGGATGATTACGTGACCAAGCCTTTCAGTCTCAGGGAGCTTATGGCTCGGGTAAGAGCACTGTTGCGAAGAACAACAGAAAGGATTGAAGATATAGACACTTGCCGCTTTGGTCAGATAGAGCTGGATTTTAAAAAATATGAGGCACGAAGGGAAGGGAAAAAGCTGGAACTAACAGCTCTGCAGTTTCATATGTTAAAACTTCTCATCCAGAAAAAAGGAGAAGTTATTTCCAGGGACGAATTTCTTGATGAAATCTGGGGAAGGGACAATGTTTGGATTTCACATCGCACCATAGACAGCCACATTGCCAATATCAGGAGGAAGATCGAGGACGATCCCTATCATCCCACCCATATTCTCAGCATCAGAGGGGTAGGATACAAGTTTGTTGATTGACATCTTGTGCACGGAAATTGCGGTGTATTTCCACGCTTCCTTAACATATTTCGCACGGAAAAAACATATATTCTTATAAAGATATGAGACAGAGAGCCACATCAGACAGCACAAGGAGAATCTTTTTCGCTCTTTTTGTCTTATCCCTTAGCCTCCTTTTTCTGTTCAATAGCTTATCCTCACAGCAGACCGCAGGGGAGCTTTTCCAGGAAGCGCTCTACCTGGAAGAGGCCGAAGGAGATCTGGAAAAGGCCATTGGACTTTACAAGAAGATTTTAGAGCAGTTTCCAGAGGAGAGAGAAGTGGCTGTCAAGGCCCAGCTCCATATCGGCCTATGCTATGAGAAGCTGGGATTAAAAGAAGCTCAAAATGCCTTTGAGAAGGTTGTCGATAATTTTCCGGAGCAGGAAGAAGAGGTCAAGATCGCCCGGCAAAAATTGAGCCGTCTTTTGAAGGCGAAAGCCGTGATTGAAGATAAAGAGAAAGAGCTAACAATGAAGAAGGTTTTCACAGTCGCTCCGAGAGACTTAGTGGGCACTCCTTCTCCTGACGGGCGGTATCTTTCCACGGTGGATTGGACAACAGGGGATCTGGCCATTAAGGAAATACCTTCCGGCAAACTGCACCGCCTCACCCATAATCGCGCGGAGTCGGCGGAGTACGCGCTTTTCTCCATATGGTCTCCTGATGGGAAAAAATTGGCGTATTCCTGGAGGAATAAAGAGGGCTTTTTCGAACTTCGTATTATTGGCCTGGACGGATCAGAGCTCCGGGTTCTCTATCGAAACAGAGATAAATTCTCAGTTCGACCATTTGATTGGTCTCCTGACGGAAAACACATCCTGGCGGGACTGGGGGAACAGCAAAGAGCCACCCAAATAGCTGCCATCTCTGTCTTGGATGGGTCGGTCCAGATTCTCAAAGAGGGAATGATTGGGCCCGGATTTTACCTGCCAGATGGAAATTTCATTGTCTTTGATTTTGTTTCGACAGCACAGGAATCCCGGGGAAGTGATATTTCGGTGCTCCCTGTTCAGGGAGGCGAGGAATTTCCTCTCGTTAAACATCCTGCTCATGACTTTTCCCTCGGCTGGGATCCTCATGGCGAATGGTTTCTTTTTGTGAGTGACCGGACAGGAAACATGGATTTATGGGCTCTGGAGATGAAAAATGGCAGGCCACAGGGAGAGCCCTATCTCCTCAAAAAAAATATGGGAAGGATAGCCCCTCTGGGATTTGCTGAGAATGGTGACCTCTACTACACAATATACACAAGTATGAATGATGTTTATACAGCTTCTCTCGATCTTGAAAAAAACTCTCTTTCAACTCCACCAAAAAGAACAGAGGAGCTGTTTATGGGAGCTAATAGTTCACCTGACTTTTCTCCGGACGGAAAATACCTTGCCTATATTTCAAAACGGACCTTTGGACCCGGGCGCTTTGAACCCCTGGCTATTTGTATTCTTTCTCTGGAGTCGGGCGAGAAGCGCGAACTTTTTCCAGATCTCGAATCCTTGAGGTTTATCCGCTGGTCGAGAGATGGAAAAAATTTTTTCTCTTATGGATTTGACAAAAAAGGACGCACGGGCCTGTACTCCATTGATACTCAAACAGGCGAAACAGGTTTTATCTTTGAGTGCAAGCCAGAGGAGTTTATCCTTGAAATCGATGTATTTCCTGATGGAAAAAGGATCGTCTATAAAAAATTTAAGAGGGGAAAGGCAGAAACGGGAAGTATTATGAGCATAAGAGTCATGGATATTCAAAGCGGAAAAGAAGAAGAAATTTATCATAAAGATAATGCTACGGAGAGCCATCATGTGGCTTTATCCTCTGATGGGATGTGGATAGCTTTTGATGACAGAGACCCACGATGGATTTTGAAAGTCATCAGAGTCACAGGAGGAGGAACCAGAGAGTTATATAGAACGAAGTCTGGAGAGACTATCACTTCATTCGATTGGAGGCCTGAGACTCGAGAGATTTTTTTCACAAAGGGTATAAGCGGGAAGCCCAATCAATTATGGCGTGTGAATTTAGAGCGTGGAGAACCACAAATAATAGATTTATCCATGAGGAGATTAAGGGAATTGCGTTTCCATCCAGATGGGAAACGAATTGCCTTTAGTGCGGGCTATATAGAAGCCGAAGTCTGGGTGATGGAAAATCTGCTGCGCCTGAAAAAGGTCGAGAAGGTCTTCAAATAAAAATAATTTAATCTCTTCCCTTTATCGTAAATTCATTGCTCATCTTATCGTAAATTCATCGCTCATCCAGTGGATATATTGAATGTTAGGTTTTTCTGGCCAAACATTAAGTCTTATTTTGTAATCTGTGCCATCTTCAAGTGAGGGATCCACTGTCCACGTATATGAACCCGTATTTACTAATTCTGTAACAATAGTTAGTAATTCACTACCCCCTTTATATAAATAAATTTTTACATGGGGTAAATATAGAGGCCTTATATTATTTGAATCGCTTTCTATTTTCAATGATTTAGGAGAGCTTCTTTTTTCTGAAGTAGACGAGACAATATTTCTCATAAGAGAAGGAGATAATATATTTCTTGATGAATATAAGGGATTCAAATTATTTTCATGGTTTTTAGTTGAAGTTGATGTGTTTTGGATCTCCCAAGTTATTTCCACTTCTTCCCCCTTAATCCAGATCGTACCTGCCGTGGGATTAGTAATAGTAATTCTGAGCGGCTCCAATATTGCATCCACAATTAAGCCATAGTCACCCTTATGTTCAGCGGTAACTGTAATGGTTGTTTCCCATTCTTTATACCCCTCTTTTAAAATCTTTATTTTATGAGTTCCAACAGTTGGACATAAAAGCGCAGGTGTTATGTTCCCTGTATTACCACCATCTAAGTATAAATATGCATGCCAAGGAGTAGAATACACCCAAACTTCTCCAAACTCAGTGCCCTTATTGTCAGGACTAGATGGACTCTTGCAGCTCCAAAAAGAAGCTGTGAACATAAGAAATAAGAGAAAGACCATTGAACGTTTTGTAAACATTTTGCTCCCTCTTCCTATAAGACTTGAAGACTTGTTCTTTATTAGTTGGTTATCGGATTCTTGATAAAGTCGATGTAGAAAGAGAAGTTTCCTTTTGCTTCAAGTGGAACAACGGTCACCGTCTTAGTGCCTCCTTTTTTCCCTTTTCCTTCTGCTCTTTTTGTATATTGTTCTTGTACCCAGAGGTTTTCGTTTGTAACGCTTATTCTCCATACTCCATCGCTACTTTTTATTCCATTGTAATAGGCATATTCACTTGCATTCAGCTTCTCAATCCAGATATTCATATTCGTTAAATCATCATCATCGTGATTTCTTTCATCGCATTCTACGTTGTGGTATTCACTGTAAGGATCAGAAAAATCTTCTTGATTCTGCACACGGAACTTAATCCAGTCAGAAAAACTTATGAATTTAATTGGATTATTATAACCCCAATATGCATCTTCAATACCATCAATGATAGAACCTAAACCTTCCGTAAATGAATGTTGGCCAACCTGAAATTTCATATAGAAATATTCGTAATTATCTTGACCACCTGAATACGGCTGACGCCTGTTTAAAAAACATGCCATGCAGCTTGGTGGATCGTTAATGCAGCCTTCGGGAAAGATGCAGAATGGTCCTACATCTGGATAGTTTACATCATCAAAATCAACATTTTTAAAGCCCGCATAACGATTAGTAGGGTTGACCAGCTTAAAACAGAAATAATAATGAAATGCTTTTTGACCTTTACTCAACCTCGAATAACCTTTTTCCACTTTTATTATCATATCACTATCGTTGTTTTTATAAATACTGTTATCTCCATATAACATTGAACCACTTCCTGCTGACGGAAGTTGAACCGCCCAGGTGGCATCTGGTGGTTTAACAGGTTTTGCTTGGATTTTAACCTGGGCTTGGGTGAAGCTGATACTAATTAAAAACAAAACAGCAATTACGACACCCAAAATCCCAAAAAAACTTAATTTTCGAATTTTTCTCATCCTAACCTCCTTTTCCTTTTTATTCGATTTGAAATTGCCTTATATTTCCTTTATTTCTTCTAATATAGAAATTCTCGGCGTGTTATGTGTTAAGGAAATGTGCAAATTCCCCACATATTCGATGGAAATTCGCTGTATAGAGGAATGAGGTATTGATTATGCTCCAGACTCGAGGGTGACTATAGCTCCTTTTTTCCTCCACAATCACTTGACAGAATCTTCACACTTCCTTGACCTTGCGGATCAACTTGGCCCAGTCTCTGGAAGGCACAAATGGAGTTTCTTCGGATAAGCTTATGTTTTTTAATAAGGAATTTATAAATCATCAAACAACATCCAACGCTTTCTTCAAATCATCAATAAGCAAATCAGGATCCTCAATCCCCACGGAAAGCCGAACAAGACTTTCACTGATGCCGGCTTTTACCCGGGCTTCCGGACTTAATGCGGCGTGCGTATTTGTAATTGGCTGGTTTGCAAGACTTGTCACACCGCCAAGGCTGGTTGCAAGCTTTATGGTTTTAAGATTGTCCATGAAATTTTTTGTGCCTTCGAAATCAGCTTTCAACTCAAAACTGAGCATCCCGCCAAATCCTTTCATTTGACGTTTGGCGATTTCATGATCTGGATGTGAAAGCAAACCAGGATAATGAACGAATTCGATTTTATTTTGACCTTCTAAAAATTGAGCAATTTTTTGTGCATTCTCATTTTGACGCTGAACACGTAATTCCAACGTTTGAATACCCCTGAGTGATAAAAACGCAGTCAAAGGATCCATAATTCCACCGGTAATTTTTCGGTATCTCCAAATGGTTTCAAAATATTTTTTATCGCAACAAACAAATCCTGCTGTAATATCGTGATGACCACCGAGATATTTTGTAGCGCTGTGAATAACGATATCCACTCCCAAATCTTTAGGGCGCTGATTCACTGGCGAAGCAAAAGTAGAATCGAGCATTACAATTGCGCCTTTTTTATGAGCTGCTTCGGCAAAAGGTTTAATGTCAACGACTCGAAGCAGCGGATTGGTCGGAGTTTCAAGATAGAGTATTGTTAATCCATTTTCAATTTCTGCATAAAATCGAGTCAAATCATCACAATTAATATCAATTGTTTCAATCCCAAAGCGAGGAACAACATCATTTAGTAACTCATAAGTTGCACCGTAAATTTCTCGTTGGTAAACAATTCGGTCCCCTTTTTTAAGAAAAGCCAATAATGATGTCGATATTGCCGCCATCCCTGAACTAAAACCCAGGGCAGATTCATAACCTTCAATTTCAGCCATTGCTTTTTCGGTTTCCTGCACCGTTGGATTATCCCAGCGAGAGTATATGTGCCCCGAATGATTTTGGACGACATCAATCAGGTCATCTGATTTTTCAAATTTATACGTAGCACTCAGGCAGACAGGTGGTACTATAGGTGAGCTTTTCATTATATCAACTCCTTATTTTGAATAAAAAATGAAATAGCTTTTGTTAATACTATATAGAACAAATATTTCCTGTCAATAAGGAGTCCTCTAGCCTGAATTATTTATAAAAATTGTCGATACGTTTAAGCATCAATACAATCACATGGAGATTTGTTTTTATGTATCGACACTTTTCACCCTCCGGGCAAGCCGATCTCTTCACCATGGAATTCTTCATTTTTGAAACAATGCTCTATTAACTGCTTTCTATCCTTTGGGCTTTATCAATTCTTTAAACGGGGGGTATTCATAAAGAGGTTCCAAATCGATATCATAGTAAAGCCGTTCGTAGCTTTGTCCCTGATTGAGAGATTCGCGGAGGAGTCTCACTGCCAACTCTTTCTCACCGAGTAAAGAAGCAATACAGGCCCGCCAGTATGTATGGTTCCCATTGATATAGAATCGCTCAATTCCTGCAAGCTCATGACTTATTCTGAGAGCTTTCTCTTTTTCTCCCAACCTAGCAGCTAAGCATCCCAGCCGGCCTTTGTAATTAATACTATCCGGATTCTCTAAGAGGAGCTGCTTGTATATTTCTTCCGCCTCTTTCCACTGCTCAGCCAGTTCTAATGAAAAAGCTAGACCTGACCGGTAATCTCTTTCCTTGTTCTCTTTGTACCAGGCTATGGCTTGATTGGCTATTTCTATTGCTTCCTCTTTATAGCCATTGAGACGCAGTTCCCTGGAGGCATATCGCATTATGCTTGCCGGTGTCCAGCTGCCTTGAAGAGGAAGATTATGACTCTCCTCAATTCTCTTCTGAATATCTCCCACTTTCCCGAGTGCAGCCAGGGCACGAACTTCATACCAAAGATTGGATAGAAGATATGGATACTGTTTCCGCCCTTGTCTGGCTGCTTTCAGCTCTTTTTTATGTTTTTCCAGCATATGATAGCCAAAGCATAGATCATCCCAGTAGGAATACCAGCCCTGCCACATAGGCCTCTCAGGATTGATTGATAAAAAGGCTTCTACACCCTCCTGAGGATAGTTCATCCTATAAGCAGCCAATCCAACGTGATATTCATACAAAGAGGAAAATTTCGCCGCTTCTCTTATCAAGCGCAAAGCTTCTTTTCTTTCCCCTCTGCGATTGGCTCGCATGTAGTCAAGAAAATACCTTTCACCTGGTGCAAATTCATTTCTGAATTCATTGGCCTTCTCCAGCACTGCATCGGATTCTGCATATCTTCCCAAATTGGAATAACCTACAGCTATCATCATCATTGGCAGGACAAAAGAAGGATCCATAGCGATGGCTTTATTACAATGCTCAATGGCAGCCTCATATTTTCTGTTTTTCATAAACAGCTCACAGCCCTCTATGTATTCCTGGTAGGCTTCATAATTCGGCATGCTCAAAGATTGGGAGATAAACTCAGCAATTCTTGGATCGGATTTTATGGCCATTGTTCCCATGATTCTTTGCTTTGCCGACTCAATCACTTCCATCGGATTTTCACGGCTTCCAGTGACAGGATCAAGACTGGTTGTGTTTTTTTCGTCTTGGATGTCGTTGAGCCGGACGTGAAACTGGAGATTTTCATCCTGCAGATAATAGCTTCCCGTGATGATCCAGCGGGCTTTTGTTTCCCTGGCTAATCCGTTTATTAAATCTTCTTTGGATAGGGTCTCAGTGAGTGCTGCCACTGTTATCATTGGCGTTGTGGAAAAAAGTCCTGTTTGGGCCAATCCGTGAGTGATCCAGTCAGATGCCAGTTTGCTCAGATTATCAAGGTTCGAATCCCCGGTTTGGTTTTCAAAGAGAGCTACAACAACCCGGTTAGAGACAACGTCCGGCCTTCTATTTGTTAAAACCAAAATTAGAATGACTGATAAAGCCAAAACAGTTACTGCTGGGATCAGCAGCTTCTTCCATCCAATAGTAACAGTGATTTCTTTAGATGCAGTGATCTTTCTCTTGGGTTCAACTCGTTCTGCCGTGGGGAGTCCCAGTTCTAATCTTTCAAGCTCAGACTTCAATTCATCTGCATTCTGATATCGGTTTTCTTTCTCTTTCTCGAGACATTTTAAAATCAAATGATTGAGGTCATCCGGAATCCTTTCATTAAAGTTCTTTGGTTCTTTAGGAGTCTCAGTCTTTTGTTTGACTCCAACTGTAAGAGGAGTATCCCCTTCAAAAGGCACCCGGTCTGTCAGCATTTCATAGAGAATAATGCCAAGAGAATAAATATCAGATCGCTGATCGACTTCTTTTCCTTCCACTTGCTCCGGTGACATATACTGTGGTGTCCCGATCATTACCCCAGGTCCTGTGATACTTTTCCCCTTAACAGCCCTGGCAATCCCAAAGTCCATGATCCTGGCGTTGCCGCCCCGGTCAATCATGATGTTGTTTGGTTTTAAGTCCCTATGCACCACTCCCATATTGTGGGCTTCGGCTAAACCTTCACAGATCTGCTTGGCTATTGAAATGGCTTTTCCTATCGTTAGCTGTCCGGTTTGTCGGATCAATCCCTTTAAGTCCTGTCCCGATATATACTCCATCGTTATGAAATGCGTCCCCTGTTCCTCCATAAGCTCATACATGCTGCCGACAGTTTTATGTCTTATCTTCCGGGCCAACTTCAGTTCATTCTTAAACCGCTCGATAGTCCTTTTGTCCAAAGCGATATCAGGCTTGATGAGCTTGAGAGCTACTTCCTCATTCAGCTTTTTATCGAGGACACGATACACCTTGCCCATTCCCCCTTTGCCCAACTCTTCAATGATCTGATAACGTCCTGCAAATATGGAGCCTGTGGTGAGTTCTTCTGTGGGAGTCTCCAGGGTTTTTGTGTGTATTGCTTCTTCAATCCCTGGGAGTGGAGTTGCGCACTCACCACAAAATTTTTGATTGTCAGGATTTTCGGTATGACATTTTGGGCACTTATTGGTCATTGCTGTCCCCTTGTTTCCCAATCTAGATCAGCAAAAGAATATCAAGGAATAGGGGAATGTGTCAAATGGGATTATTGTGCTGATTATTGGCCCTTCAATCCAGCCAGCCTCTTCTTTGCATCCTCACGCTTCAAAGTTCTCCCATTCGTGTTTGACTCTTTCCATCAGTTTCTTGAAGCGGGGCTCTTCGCGGATGTTTTTAAGGAAGGGATCGTGTTCACTGATAAAGGGATAATTTATAAATCCCCGATGCACAGCATTTTCAAGCCAATTTAATGCTTCATCTTTCATTTCCGATAAAGCATATAGACCGGAAACAAAGTAAGAAGTCTGGCAATCTCTTTTAGCTGTTTTTACAAAATCAACCGTTAACAGCTCCTTTATTCTTTTTTTGTCTCCTTCTATAGCAAACTTAACAAAAAGGCTAAGTTTTGTGAACGCATCTTTCATATCAGATTTCACATTCTTGCCAACTAGCGCGCACGCTTCTTTGAGATGGTTACAATAAGCGAGAAATTGAGCACTGAAGAAAAGAGCAGCAGGATTTTGAGGCTCCATGTGGAACCCTTTTGTGAGATAATCGACAGAGAGATCAAGCTGACCTTCCATCACATCTAACATATAGCCACCATAGGTCCAGAGACTAAATGGATCCACCTGTTTCAGTCTATTATATGACTGTCTGGCTTCCTTCGGCTTTCCCCAATTGATCCCATAACCAGCTGTCAGCCAAAAAAGTGCATCGGGATCATCTGGAAAAATACCGAGGGCTTGCTTGAGGTGATGAATCGATTTTTTCGGGTTTCCATGGAACCACAAATTAAGAAAACCGAGAACAAAGTGGGCTTCTAAAGATCCCGAATCCAAAGCCAAGGCCTTGCTGGCATATTCTTCTGCTTTATTTATGTATTCCTCATGTTCCAGGCCAATGTTTACATATTGGGAATAAACATATCCCATTCCGGCATAGAGTACTGCGTTTTCCCCAATGATTTCGAGACCATTTTGCAGATAGCGAACCGCCCGGTCCAATCCATCTTTAGAGAATGTATATATGCCTTGCCGGGCTTTTATATAATACTCGTATGCCTGCATGTTTTTGATAGGTCGTTTGGCTAATTTTTGATCTTCTTCAGGACTTAATTTTATTGTGAGGACATCCACAATAGAGCGAGACACTTTCTCCTGAATATCGAACACATCTTCAAGTGTTCCGCTGTACTTTTCCGCCCAGAGATGTGAATCATTAGCTACATCAATAAGCAGGGCTGTAATACGGAGATTTCTTCCTGCTTTCCTTACGCTTCCTTCTAGGACATATTGAACATTTAACTCTTGGCCAATCTCTTTGATCTTCTTCTTGGTCCCTTTAAATGTCATCGCAGAGCTTCGGGATATCACGAGCAGGTTTTGTATCATAGAAAGATCAGAAATAATTTCTTCAGTTAGACCATCACTGAAGTACTCATTGTCCTTATCGGGGCTCAAGTCATCAAAAGGCAAAACCACAATCGATTTCTCAGCTTTAGGAAAGGGGATAACAGGGGATTGTTTCAAATCCTGAATGAGATCATCCACATTCTGATACCTGCTGCTCAGCTTTTTTGATAGAACTTTTTCAACGACTTTCTCTATATGATTAGGTATGTCCGGTCGAAGGGATGTGACTGGAGGAGGATCTTCATTGAGAATTTCATAGATTAAAGCATGCTCTTGATCCTTTTTAAATGGCCGTTCACCGGTCAGCATCTCGTAGAACATAGCTCCAAGGGACCAGATATCCGTGCGATGGTCGACCTCTTCGCCTCGGGCCTGTTCCGGGGACATGTAGGCGACCGTGCCAATCAGAGTAGATGTTTTGGTCAAATCCTCCCCGGTTTTTAATTTGGCACTGCCAAAATCCATGATCTTGGCCGTGTTCTTTTTGGTTAGCATGATGTTGGCGGGTTTGATGTCCCTGTGAACAATGCTTTTCTCATGGGCTTCTTTCAAGCCTTCTGCAATCTGGATGACAATGTTTTTGGCCTCGTCTATTTCCAAAGGCCCATTCTTTAGTTTGTCTTTCAGACTCTGTCCTTCGATATAGGACATGGAGATAAAGGTCTTACCCTCTGATTCATCCACCTCATATACCGTGCAGATATTCGGATGGTCGAGCGCTGCTGCCGCCTGTGCCTCTCGTATGAACCTCGTTTTAGCCTCTTTATTCTGCGTCAGCTCACCGGGGAGAAACTTAAGCGCTACATTCCGTTTGAGCTTGGTGTCTTTTGCCTTATAGACGACACCCATTCCACCGCGCCCGATCTCCTCCAAAATCTTGTACTTGCTGGCAATCATTTTCTCAGGAGAGGTGAGGGAGTCTTGAAGGGTTTTTGTGATGGAGACTTCCTGAGTTGGATTTAGAGGTGTTGCACATTCTTTACAGAATTTAGAGTCTTCAGGATTTTCGGTTCGACACTTCGGGCATTCTACATTCATTGTCCCTCTTTGCTAATTCGGTATAAGGATATAAATTTAGAGATGTGGTGTCAAATAGATTACACAGAATTTATTGGGTTGCTTTAATTTCGATTCAATTTTTTAAATTTTGGCCCTTTTATCTCCTCTACTGCCAACACTATATAGAACAAATATTTCCTGTCAATACTGACAACATCAATGCCAGACTTAAATCTTTTTACAGCCGGGCAAATCAGCCTATTCGTGACGCAAGGTAGCCGAATGGCAACCTTAAAAAATGGTTTTACCCGATCCCCGGTCGACGGGGAATAATAATCTCCGGATCGACTATGTCTATGGCCCCGTTTTGAGTGGCAGCCACAGAATATTTAAATCTTCTGGCTCCCAGGAGTTCATCATTATAAATGACTGGTGCTTCAACGACAAACCGGCCATTTTTATTTTCCGAGTGATATTTAAAGTGCTTACATGGGGAACGATCGCCAAATCCGATCACAAAGAGGCAATTGCCTTCCCATTGGATGTTTTCACGGCAATTTCCCCCTAAGGATGGCGGGTTGACACTGACTTCTCCTCTTTCAAATTTCACTGTAATTTTCCTGGTTTTTTTTTCGTTGACTTTCATAAATTACCTCCTTTTAGGTTGTTATGACTACACCGGAAAAATTGGCATTCCGGCTTAGGGATGGCTGACTTGTTATTTTTATATATTCGGGGTCTCTGCGGAGCTCTTCCAGGTCGGGATTTTTTTCTATCTCGCTCAAAGTTCCCCCAAGATCCAGGAGTTTTTTCAAGGAATTGAGGGCCGTCTTACGTCTGTCACAGATCTCATTCACCTTGACCGAGATAAGAAGAACTTCCACATTGTCGGGTGCAAGTGTCACCGCTCTTTCAATTTTTTTTATGGCTTCAGCCTTTTCTCCGATCCAGGCATGATAACGGGCCATATAGGACAATATCTTGGCATCCTTGCTGTTGACTATCAAACGCTTCTCTGCCACGGACAGGGCCTTCCTGTAGTATTCCATGGCTTTTTCTCTATCCCCCAGATGGCGGCAGGAATCGGCAAGATTGCCGAAAACATAATAATCGACTTCTTTTAATTTAGCTGCTTTCTCATAAATCTTCCGGGCCTTTTTATAATCTTTTTTTTCGAAGTAATAAATGGTTCCCAGATTGATGTAGGAGACCGGGTCTTCCTGATCCAGTTTCCGGGCTTTTTCGAATGCCTCCAGGGCGCCATCGACCTTTCCTAACCGGTATAATACAGCTCCCAAGAGGATGTATCCATAAGCATCTTCAGGTTTCAGTTCCGTCAGTGTTCGGAAATACGTCTCCGCCTTGTTATACTCTCCCCGGGACAAATACAAATATCCCAAATTTCTAAATCCCCCCCAATAGTCCTGTTTGAGGCTGATGGCTTTTAAGTATTCGCGTTCGGCTTCATCATATCTTCCCAGCCTCTCAAAGGCCAGGCCTAAATCACTCCGGACTCCTGCATTTGCGGATTCCAGATCTGCAGCCCTGTTAAGGTATTCCAGGGCTTTTTCATATTCACCTGTTCCCGTCAGGATATTCCCCATTGCCCTTAACGCCGGCACCAGATCCTGATTCAAGCTCAACGCTGTCTGGCAGTGAAAATGAGCGTTTTCCACCCAGCCGGGATCTTTTGTTCTGCTGTATTTTTTCCAGTATGATTCACTCAATTGGACATGGGCCATGGAGTAGCGGGAATCTTTTTCAATGGCGCTATGGAACTTTATTATGGCTTTGTCCAGGCTTGATGGATCCTTTTGGCTTAAGAAGCCAAGTCCAGCTGAATAATACATCACAGCGTCGGGGTTTTTTGATTCTCCCTCGTTAAGGACTTTGACAGCTTCAGGATTGAGGTCCATGGCGAGCATGGTGACAATGGCATACAAAGACTCTTCAAATACTCTGTGAAAATCGTCCCGCGGTACTTCTATTTTCTTGGCCCTCAGCTGCTGCAGCGGCTTGGTCCGTGAAAGAGTCAGATATAATTCCACCTTTTCTTTTTTCGCAATGATCTTTCCATTCACAACCATTTTAATTCTCAGCTTATTCCATGCGTCTCCGCCTGTCTTGATATTCAGGGCATGAATGTCCGATGAAGGGATCATCTGAAGTTCATCCCGAAAACTCTCGAACTGTGTCAGCTCCCCAGAGAGATATTCGGTCAATCCCTGGCATCGCGTTTTTGAATCCGGATCCTCACCATCGATCTCGAAGGGCAGGACACCAAGAACAATTTTTTCGGGCAGGGACCGCAGCCCCATTTCAACAATGAGTTTTTCAAAAAGAGGAAGAGCGGCCAAAAAAGCGATCAAGAGCAGCAAAACCATACCGGTCAAAATCGGTTTCCTCTGAATAAAAGCGAGTGTTCCAGAAAATATCCGCGGTTTTTTGATCGCGCTTATCCTGCGTTTCCATTTATTTCCCATAAAAAGAAGATCCAGATCATTCAGGATGTCCGTGGCCGAGGAATAACGTTTCTCCGGTTTTTTTTCCAGGCACTTCCCGATGATTCTTTCCAGTTCCACAGGAATACCGGCATCGACCAAATTCAAGGTTTTCGGCTCTTTGTTTAATATGGAAAACAGAACGGCCTGGTAATTGTCTCCCCGAAAAGGAAGTTGACCGGTCAACATCTCATAAAAAAGAACTCCCAGTGACCATATATCAGCCCTGTTATCCACCGGGTCTCCAGAAGCCTGTTCCGGGGACATATAGTTCACTGTTCCCAAAACGGCGGCCGTTCTGGTGATTTGAGTTCCCCAGAGGTTTTTTGCGATCCCGAAATCCATGATCTTCACACGGTTTTTTGAGGTTACTAAAATGTTGGAGCTTTTGATGTCCCTATGGACGATTCCTTTATTATGAGCCTCCTGCAGCCCTCTGAGAATCTGCCGGACAATAGACAGGCATTTTTCCATCTCAAAAGGCTCCTTTTGAAGAAGATCTCTCAGATTATTTCCTTCCACATACTCCATGGCAATGAATATTTGATCATTGGCCTCTTCAATCTCATAAATAGTTCCGATATTCGGATGGTTGAGTGAAGCGATCACCTGTGCTTCATTGATGAACCGCGCCTGTGCTTCATTATCTTCAAACCTGTTGGGTGAGATAAATTTTAAAGCAACAGTCCGTTTCAGCTTGATATCTTCTGCTTTGAAGACAACCCCCATTCCACCCTCACCGATCTTTTCCTTAATCAGATAGTGAGAGATCATTTCTTCATGCATTTTTAGATTCCCCAAGAATGCCTTTTTTATATCAAAGCCCTTCAATAAAGTCAATGGACACATTTTCCCGAAAAAACATACTGTATGTGACTACAGTGTAATAGATTCCGTCCTGAATTGCCGATCAAGAAATCCCGCACCAACTCCGCACTTTTTGTTGTTTTTAGGACGATGAACCAGTACATATAGACCAGGAATATGGGTACTACCCTTTTGTGTGTAACACGATATGATGCCAGGAAAATTGGATTCAATATTGGACAAGAGAATTTCTATGTAATATATGTTCAATGTTAAAGCTAAAATGAGGTGCAGGATGAGAAAAACGACTTTTTTATTGGGGTGTTTTTTTATTTTAACAGGATCGCTTTTTTCACAGAATATCCGTGAAATCTCAGCAGAGGAAGCCTTTACTCAGCTTAAAGAGCCAGCCACCTACCTCATCGATGTGCGTTCCATTGCTGAATATGTGTTTGTGGGGCATCCGGAGCAGTCTTGTAATATTCCTCTTCATTTTTGGAATGAAAAAGAGCAAAGGATGAATCCCAATGAGCATTTTCTGGCGGATATCCTCTCCCGTTTTAAACTGGCCGACACTTTGATTTTCATTTGCCGCAGTGGGAAGCGCAGTGCCCGGGCGGCTCGAACTGTGGCTGCGGCTGGTTTTAATAAAGTTTTTAACCTTAAGCATGGTTTTGAAGGCGACAAGGATGACAAGGGCTATCGTTCCCGGAATGGATGGAAAAACAACGGACTGCCTTATACATATGTCCTGAATGATAAACTTGTCTATCGTAATCAATAATTCAAGTTAACTTGATATTTTTTATCATATTATTCAATATGAATGGGAGACGCGGCTGCGGATTTCTGCTGGATCATGGCCCTGGCTGCCGGTATTCTGGCAAAGTTGAACGTACGAATAATTGGGGGGACATCATACTTAATACTCATTGAACAAAAATAAGAGAGGACTATAATAAACCAGGAGGTTAGCATGAAAAAATCACACGTTATCGTATTACTTTGTATTTTAATGTTGGTATCGCCTCTGGTTTCAGCGGTTGGATTCTCTCAGGATAATCCTCCCCAGGGGATCAAGCGGCTTCTTCTGCAGATCGAACGGATCACCCGCGGGATGGAAGGAAAAGTCGGCCTGGCCGCCACCCATATAGAGTCGGGAGAAAATATTGCCCTCAATAGCGATGAGTTTTTTCCCATGGCCTCGGTCTTCAAGGTGCCTATTTTTGTCGATCTGATGGCTCGTGTATTAGAAGGCGAATTTTCGTTGGAGGATGAAATCCACATTCAAAAAACCGACCAGCACCTGGGAAGCGGGATGCTTGCGACTTTGGATGCCCCGGGGATAACCTTGTCTCTCCGCAATCTGGCCAACATGATGATGATGATCAGTGATAATTCCGCGACAGATATCTTGTTCAACAAACTGGGACCTGATAACATCAATGCCAGACTTAAATCATTTGGGATCGAAGGTATTACGCTTAACCGCTCGTGTCAGCATTTGATTATGGACGCTATTGGGCTCGATTTTGAAGCGCATAAAGGCAAAACCCGGGACGAAGTGATTGCTTCTTACCGCCAGAAGCTGAGAAAAAATCCTGATTTGGGAAAGCAGGCCCAGAAAGAATTCAGTACGATCTTGCTGGATCAAAGCACTCCTGAAGCCATGACCAGTCTTTTGGAGAAAATTTTCACCCGAAAAATTCTGGATAAAAAAAGTTGTGATTTTATTATCGATGTTATGCTCAAATGTGACACAGGCAGGGGACGAATCAAGGGCGAACTCCCCCCGGGGACCGCTGTAGCGCATAAAACCGGGACCATTGGAGGCACGGTTAATGATGTCGGGATTATTTATCTTCCCGACGGCTTGGGGCATGTGGCTGTTTCCATCTTCTTTAAAGATACGGCAAAAGGGAAAACCAAGGAAATAGAGGAAAAAATCGCTGAAATCAGCCGTTTCGTTTACGACTATTTTTACTTTACAGCACCCACCAGCGTTTCATTAAAAAAGCCCAGTCTCAGATGTCATCAAATATTTCTCTAGTGCCTCTGCTTCTCTTTCCCGGTCTAAAACACGAAGCAGAGCCGCATACTCTTTGATTGTCCCTCTCAAATCTTCATTGTCCGGGGCATAGATCTTTTTCTCAAGAGCCAAGGCCCGTTTAAAGAAAGCCTCTGCTATATCATATCTTCTCAGGCCATAGAAATTGAGAGCACCAAGATTGTGCAGGCAGGTCGCATTGGCATTGGGATCTGCATCAGGATTTTTTTCACAGATTTCCAGCCCCCGCAGGAGATATTCTTCCGCCTGGGTATACTTGAGCCTTTTATTCAGGACATGCCCTAGACCATTTAGAGTATCCACCAGATCTATGTGTTCAGGGCCCAGCTCGTTTTCCTTGATGGCTAGAATTCGAGTGTATACCTGCTCGGCCTCGTTATATTTTTCGGTACTGGAATATAAATAACCAAGAATATCAAGGCATTTTATGACCTGTAAATGATTCGGGCCGAAAGCTTCTTCCATGATTTCTAAGGCGCGTTTGAGAAGTTTTTCCGCATCAATATAATCTTCCATCTCAATATTGAGAAGAGCTATATTGGTAAGGAGAAATGCCACTTCGGAGTTGTCCTGGCCATAGGCTTTTTCCAAAACATTCAAAGACTGCCCATAAAAGGATTTGGATTTCTCTAAATTTCCCATTTGTTGGTAGAGAATAGCCAGGTTCATCAGACTCTGGGCAATGTCTGGATGATTATCTACTAAAGATTGCCGTCTGATATTCAAGGCCTGCTGGTAATATTTCTCCGCTTCGGTTAGATCACCTCTATAGTAAAAAAGAATGGCAATATTATTGAGACAGGTGGCAACATCGGGATGAACCGGACCCAGGCTTTTTTCCCGGATAGATAATGCTCTTCTATAAAGAGGCTCGGTTTCATCAAACCGCTGTTGTCTGAGATAGAGACTGGCCAGCCCGTTGAGGCTGGTCCCAACCTCGGGATGATCAGGACCCAAGACCGACTCTCTGATGGCTAAGGCCTGTTGATAATATTTTTCCGCCTCTTCATACCGGCCTTGAGTATAGTAAAGAACCCCCAAATCATTCAAACTCTCGGCAACCTCGGGATGATTGGATCCGAACACTTTTTCCCTGATCTCGAGGCTTCTTTTGTAGAGATGTTCCGCTTCCTTCAGTTTTACCTGCCTATAATAGATCAGGGCCAGCCCATGCAGGCTGGCAGCAATGTCCGGGTGATCAGGCGGCAGGGTTCTTTCCCTGATGTCCAGAGCTCGAACTGCGATTTGCTCGGCTTCTTTAAAATCACCGCGTTGTTCCAGCAGAAGAGAAAGGCTTGCTAAGCTCTCAGCGACCTGAGGATCATTCGCATCAAGAAGTTCCTCACGCAATTCCAGTGCTCTGCGCAAAAGGGCATCCGCATCTGTATATAGTCCCAGCTTCATATAGACCGTGCCAATAGTATCCATCAATCTCGCTCGGGTTAAAGGTTGTTCCTGCAGGCCCTGTTCAATTTCTTTCGCACCCTTATTGAGAATCTCTCGAGCTGTGATGGTGTTACCCCGGGCTTCGCCCGGATCTGATACTTCAAACAGATCCACTATAAATTTCACTACATTTGTGGCTTCATCGCGGGCTTGCAGGGCAAGTCTCCGCTCTTGCCGAAGATCAATTGTGTACTTCAGACCCATAAGCACAAACACAGTTGCAACAGCGGATATGATGCCATTTCTCAAACGTTTCTTTGGCTTTTCTCTGATTTGATGCAGCCTGTCAGCCGTTTCCACGGCAGAGGGGCGGGCAGTCGGGACCAATGATTTGAGTCGATTGATCAAGGCAGTCAGGTCTGAGCTAAAACCAAAAAAAGGTTTGGTTTCGGCTTTTTTGGCTTTTTCTATAATCTCGGAAGCATCATCGGATACATCATAAGGTTCCTGGCCGGTGAAAAGTTCTTGGAGCAGAAGCCCAAACGAATACATATCACTGGCAGCGGTAATGTTCGCTCCTCTAGCTTGTTCCGGGCTCATGTAAAGGGGCGTCCCCATAACAGTTCCATGTTTGGTTTTGAATGATTCCGCAGGAATTTCAGGTGTGGGAGATACTATATCTTTATCCTGCGGCTTGGGAGATAAAGTGAGTGTTAGATCAGGAATATCAGGTATTTTATCCGATAAAATCTCATAGATCATGTCTTCGCTTACGTTTTTCGACCCTGAACTTTTCTCCTCAGATTTAATAAAACTGGCCAGACCGAAATCCAAAACCTTGACTTCATTGTTCTCTGTCAACATAACATTGGAAGGTTTGAGATCCCGGTGAACCACACCCTTTTCGTGTGCGACCACAAGTACCTGGGCGATCTGCTCAGAGATCCTCAATTTTTGCGATTTTTCAAGACCCCAGCGAATTAATTGGTGGAGGCTTTTGCCATCAATGAATTCAAGTACAAGGAAATCACTGGCTTCCCCTTCAATATAGTCGTAGATCTGACAGATGTTAGGATGTTCGAGTTGAGAAAGAATCCTCGCCTCTCTTAAGAATCGGGCTTTATCCTGGGGATCCAAGCGAGATTTCGCACGAATTGCTTTAACTGCGACCTTTCGTTTGAGAGTATCGTCAATGCCGACATACACATCCCCCATCCCTCCGCTTCCAAGAATATCTAAAATCCGAATATGTCCTATGGTTTTTCCGACAAGTGTCATAATCCTCTCGCAAATTAGACTTGAACTATCATGTAAAAGCCAACAAAAAGGCTTTTTTTGCCTTATGGCTGGATGTCTATCTGAAAGATTATTACTGCTCTACACGAATATGTTTTATGTCTTTTTATTATCTTGTTTATCCTTCTTTGGGAGTGAATAAGAGAACAATCTCAGTTACAACAAATCCGCCGATAAATGCCCCAAGACATGTGGCGGCAAAGACTGGAGCTGTCATGGCCCCTTTAAGAGCAAATGCGAAGTAATAAGCCAGACCACCGCCGATTCCACCAACAATTCCACAAATCAGTGAATGGAGTGGACCTGGAGCTGGACGTGGCTTAGGTTTTGGTAGCCGAGTCGCACACCACCCGACTAAAGCCCAAAAAACAAAACTTAAAATGGTCATTACATCTCTCCTTGCTTAAATACTCACATGAGCTATTTATAAATATATGATTTTATATTTATCCCCAGTAATCTTGAAAAGATATATCATAGAAGGAGAATGTCGTCAATTCCTTCGTATGGCTCGGCCAACTTCCTATAAAGATGCCAGTCTCGTGCGGGCGTTGTCGACTTCAGGGAGGCCGGGGTCAGCGTCCTTCCAGAGATCGAGGAATTTCTAGTATTATTCTAAGCCCATTTTCTGATACCATAAAAACTGTATTCAAAAAAACAGATTTTCTGTACTTATTCCAGATTGCCGAGTTTTGTCAGAAAGAAATCCTTGGTCCATAGTTCAAGAGACTTCAATTCATTAGGCTTGAGAAACCTTTGGACATCATTTTTGGCTTCATCCCAATTGATCCCTATTATTTTATTTCTCAATTGGCCTAAAACCCAGAGTTTGTCAACTTGAATGTTCTGGCCGGCCCAGGGGCCTGTTTGATTCAGCCCGTTTGTGATGAAGTTATAATTGATTTTTATCTTCCGGCCGGAGTACCAGAGAAAATCGTACCAGTCGCGTCCTTTTGTATAAGTTCTGGACAGAAGGGCTTGAATTTTCCCGGCTAAAAGGCTGGATAATTTATGGGTTGTCAATGCAAAGTTCAGGGGAAAATCATAGTACTTGTTTTCGACTTCGGCTCCTTTGGGCGGATTCGTATCGATCTCCAGTTTGATTTTGATTGACTTCGGTCGGCCGTCAATTTTTTGGTAGTGTAGGTTCAAGAATTTCCCTATGGAATCTTCTTTTAAAAAAATGCTTTTAACCGGGTTTTCAAGATTTTTTCTTTCAATAATTTCGATATCATAACCAAATGCTTGGAATTCATGTTTGAGATGGTCTTGATAACGTTTGAAATTGAAGTCGGGATCCGGATGCAGTAACGCAAAATCCAAATCTTCGGAAAACCGGTTGAGGGTATAAAATACACGCAGGCATGTTCCTCCATGGAAAGCAGCCAATTTGTAGAAATTTGTGTTGTAAAGTGCATGGAGAGCAACTTCCTGGGTGATTTCACGAAGAGCCATCTCCTCTTCCTGAAACGATTTGGCTTCATAGCCGTCGAGGCGTTCTTGAATGATTTTTATGCTCATCAGCCTATCTCTTTCATCAAGCCGTCAATAAAACGGGTGACTCTTTGGTTTAATTTTTTGTTTTTCAATTGGTTGAGGATTTCTTTATTTATTTTTTTTAGGTCTTCACGCTCTATTCTTAAGCTGGAGAGAAGAGGGGTAGCTCCCTCCCAATCCTTTTTGAGAACGAAGACCATGTCGACAAACGCTTTGGCAGGATCGGCCATTAGAAATAACGACCGGCCGGAGCTGATTCTTTTAACTCCGATATAATTGAATTTCGGCATCCTGGAATAGGAGAACACACAAAGAGGCGTCCTGAATTCTCTCGACCGGTTTTGACTGATACTTGTCGTCGTCTGAACACCTTCAGGAATCCACCCGTGATAGGAGAGGGCGGATTCAAGACTGATGTATGAAGGGCCATAAATTGTCTGGGCCAGTTCGAAAAGATCGATGCCGTTTCTTTGATGCCTTTTTGACAGGACGTAGAGGCCTCTGCAGATGCGGGTAATGTCTCCGGAGGCTATGGCTCTTTTCACCAACCCGTAGCGGCTGTCAGATGATTTCGGCAGTATCCTCATCAATTCGGCATCTGTAAAAAAATCGTTTGGAATTTGAGTCTTGATGATTTCAATAAGTTTCGACATTGCCCTTCTTAGATTTCGTTTGATCCTGTCATTTAGTGACAGTATTTCACAAAATAGTTGGATTGTCAATAGATTAATGTAAGAAACTGTCAGTTTATGACAGTATTGCGCAGAAAGTCATGCCCAGATAATCCATCCGCTCCTGAAGCGCTTTCCGGGATGAACTGATAATGGGAGAGGGCCGTTTCCAAAGAAACATAGGAAGGTTTGTAAATCCGGTTGGAGGTGTCAAATGGGATTATTGTGCTGATTATTGGCTTGTGGAGGAGGGGGACGTTATTGTAGATTTTTCGTTATTTCTGACAAATTTTGGTCACAGTCTTAACAATTTTATCATTTGACACGTCTATTCTGATTTAATATCTTTGAATTGCACAAGAGAAGGGAAAGATGTGTCGATAGAATGCCCGAAGTGTCAAACCAATAATCCTGATAATGTAAAATTCTGTGGTGAATGTGGGACTCCTCTAGAAGCTGAGGTTATCCACACTAAGACCTTAGAAACTCCCAAAGAAAAACTCACCACAGGCACAGATCCCGGATTTTGGAGTGCTTTGGGCTATGCGCAGCTGGGGGAAGGGGATAAAGTCTTTGAGCATCTGGAAAGAGCCTATGAAAATCATGACTTTAATTTGGTATTCATTAAAGCCTGGTCAGGCCTTGAAGAATACTATTCCGACCCGCGTTTTAAGGCGCTGCTCAAGAAGATGGGCCTGGATTAGCCGGAAAGTCCGCCAAAAAAGATCGACCGCTTGCAATTTTGTTAGAAGGCTTCGTTGGGCATGATATAAAAGCCCGAAGTGCCTTTCCCGAAACCATAATCTAATCTGATATTGGTTCCTTCCTTGGGAACGACCAGGATACGGAGTCCGATACCAACAGAATATTTGAGATCCCCCAGGTTCAGCTTGCCGAGTTTATCCGCCACATCCGAAACATTTGCGAACACCACCGCTCCGAATAATTTCCAGATTTTCATTCTCAGTTCGGTCTGAAGGACCATCATGGACATATCTCTATAACGCCCGCTGTAGTAGCCCCGCATGACCTTGTCTCCCCCAATTTCGGACATGTGCCGAAAGGTCGGTGAACCGGTCACATATTGGAGGATCGCCTGGACCGCAAAAACATGGGATTTGAGAACGGGAAAATACTTTTTGAGATCAAATTTAACAGTGGTGAATTTAAAATCGCTTCCGAATATCGGGGAATTGAAGTTGGTAGTCAACTGGAAATAGTTTCCTTTACGGGGAAAGAAGATGTTGTCGCGCCTGTCCCAGTGGAGGATGAAGCCAAGGGATGAAAGATTGCCCCCATCGCTGCCGGTGATGAGTCCTGAAGCGAGCTGTTTGTCCTCTTCAACTTCGACAATATTGAGGTTTTCGAATTTGTACTGGATGCCCACATACAGTCTCTCTTCTGGAAGGATTCTTCTCTGGAGACTCAAGTCGAAATTGAACATCTTTGGTGTGTAATCTTCTTCCCACTCATCCAGGGTTTGGTTCCCGTATCCCCAGAATTTATTGGAGAATTTGCTGATTTTAAAGTATGCGTTAATGATATAGGCTTCATTCTTCAAGTAGATTTCTGGCTTGATCTCTATGCCGTACTGCTTGTTCTGGGTGTAGTATGCCTGAAAATACAGGGAAGAAGGCCTTGCGTCTTCGGGGCTGCCTTTGGCCCTGTACGTGAGAAGCCCTCCTCCTCCGAGTCCCAAGCGTGTCTCAGGCATGTAAAAGATGATAGGCAGCACGACAGTGCTTATTCTTTTATCCTTCTTTTTTTCTTTTTCCTTATTTTCCACTCCCAATCCTAGACTGGTCAAAGTGATCAATATCAAAGATGAAAATAAAATGAGAAGAGGTGTCCGTTTAAGCATCTGTCCTCCTTTTGCTAAATTTACACCCTTTTATCTCCTATATTGCTCCCATGTTTCTTTCGCCGGTAAGCAGGGTCTTTAATCCTGTATCCAAGAAATAGATTTTTTTGCCGCATATACTCTATCTGTATAAGATGTGGACCATTTCGAGATGGATCTTATAAGACTTGTACGGGATCCTACTGATATGGTTGCTGTCGCCCGCTTGACTTCAGCCATTTTTTCACATCATTGACTTCAGGAAACGTCTGGTTCGCATCCTCGATAATACGAAAGAATCTTTCATAGTTCTGCTTAGCTTTATCGACATTTCCCATAGACCGGTGAAGACCGCCCAACTCAAAGAGGGTTTTAGTATAGAGATTTCCGCAGTGCATACGGCCAACAGTTAGAGGAATAATTTTTTCATACTGCTTGAGGCTTTGTTCGGTTTCACCAGCCTTAAAGTATGCCGATGCCAGGGAGAAGTGAAACAAAGAATGACAATCATTGGCATAAAAAGCAGCCGGGAGCAGAGAGATGGCCTTCTGAAAACTTCCGGCGGCCTGGGCATAATTGCCTTGTGATGTGCTGATCATTCCCTCTAAATGGTGCGCATATCGGACCGACGACTTCTTCATCGAGACATCGATCAAATCATGGAGATCTTGAGCTGTTTTCCCCGCCTCTTCGAGAAATCCTTGGCTCAGCACAATCATTCCCCTGAGGTGAAGAATTCGTCTCTGTTGTTCCAGTGCATCTATCCTCACAGCACTCTCCCAACCAAATACGCACTCCTCCAAAGCCCGGTCATAATCTCCTGAACTATAGAGAACATAGGCAAGGCTGGTATGATAGGCCGCCTTTTGGACCAAATCCCCGAGCATTTCAGAGAGTTCAACGCCCTCCTGGAAGTGATTTTCCGCCTCTTTAAATTGGCCTCTCAGCAGGCTGAGGGAACCGGAGCGCATCAAGCCCATATAATGAACCGAGGGCTCCTGGGTTTCCAGAAGTTTAAGATATATGTTTTCGGCTTCCTCCAGATCTCCGCTGTAGAGAGCGATGTCTCCTTGCACGACATCATTGAAATAATGAGAGGGATCAAGGGAAAAGATCTTTCCGGCCTCATCGCTGGCCAGATCAAGTTTTCCCTGAGCGAGATAAATCTGGGCCAAGTTGTAATGAGTAGACGTATTATCAGAAATATTTTGGATGTTATCTGTGAGGGCATCAACGGCTTTTTGATACTGCCCGCTCCGGGCATAGGCCGCAGAGAGATTTCTGTACAGGTGGACCGAATCACTCCCTAACCGTTTATTGACTTCAAATCTCTCTATGGCTTTGTTCCAGTCTTCCAAATAAGCGTAAAGGGACCCGAGATTAATATTCCCTGCCTCATCCAAGGGATACAATGCAAGAAGTCTATCATAGGCTGCGATCGCTTCTCCGAATGTCTTCTCGGACTGGGAAAAATACTGGCCCTGGATGGTGAAGCGTTCCCTCTCAGAGACATGCAAGCTCAGATCATAGGCCATCTGGCCTCGTTCAAGAGCCTTAGATTTATAGCCCAGATATTTATAGGCAAGAGACAGGATACGGTAGGCCATGGCAAATTCGGAATCGAGTCCGACAGCCACTTCCATCATAGCAATGGTGTTGGCATAATCCCCTCTTTTAAAAAACTCTGTTCCCTGACTGTAATAGCCGAAGGCTTCGGGTGAACTTGTGGTGAGCACTCCTGCTTCTTCATCGATATCCCCGGCGATTTCTCGGCTTGAAAACTTGAATGTTGTCTTGATCTTTATGGTCAGCTCATCGACCATGGCGAAGATGCTTCCCTCTCCTTCCCCCTGAACGGATTCTGAGCCTAGTATCTCCCCTGTACGTGCATTCTGCATCATGATGGAAATGCGCCAGGTTTCATCGGCTAAAGTATACCTTCCGACCAACACATTTTCCACCTCTCCTCGTTCCGAGATCTTTTTCAGGTTTTCTGAGGAATATGTTTTGGCTCCTAAAAGACTCGTTTTTTCTAGGATATTGAAGAGTCTCTCTCCACTCAAAATCCTAAGATACTTGGATTGGCTGAGGTCGTATATGAGCAAATCGGAGAGTCCCTTTCGCCAGTGCTCGAGTTTTTCATCACCCGTGTTGTTCTCAAAATACATGATGGCTAAAGAGGGCTGTCCGCTCCCCGTCCTCACGGCTTTTTTTCCAGAAAAAACCTGCAAAAGAACAACAACCAGCAGGATGGAGACAACTCCGATAATGGCCGGAACCAGTATTTTTTTGGTGTCGAAAGTGACCGTGATTTGTTTGGAAAGTCGTGTTTTCCTTTCCGGCACAACTTTTTCTATTGTCGATATGTTTTCTGTTATACTCCTAAAATCTTCCAGCAGTTCACCGGTTGTCTGATACCTCTGCTTTTTATCCTTGGCCATGCACTTGAGAATGATCCGGTTCAACTCCAAAGGAATCTGGGCATTGACGTCTTTAGGCGGCTTTGGCTCCTCGATTTTGTGTTTGACCGCCACACTTAGGGGCGTATCTCCTTCAAAGGGGAGCCTCCCCGTCACCAATTCATAGAGGATGACTCCCAACGAATAAATATCCGTACGGGCATCAATCTCTTTTCCCTCGACTTGTTCCGGTGACATGTATTCGGGGGTGCCGATAATTACTCCCGTATCGGTGAGGCCTTTGGTCTTTGTGGAACGGGCAATGCCAAAATCAGTGATTTTGGCGTTTCCTTCCATATCGATCATGATGTTCTGGGGTTTTAAATCCCGGTGGATAACGCCCAACCGGTGGGCTTCATCCAGGCCTTGGCCAACCTGTTCCATAATGTGCACAGCCTTTCCGACGGATATCTGACCGGCCCGTCTGATCAGGCTCTTCAAATCCTCACCAGAGATATATTCCATAGTGATAAAGGGCATGCCCTCGGCTTCACTGAGGTCATACATGCGGCAAACATGCCTGTGGGCGATCTGGCGGGCCAGTTTCAGCTCGTTGCGGAACCGCTCAACCGTTTTTTCTTCAGAGGCAATCTCCGGATTGAGCAACTTCAGAGCGATTTTTTCATGAATGGTCGTATCCTGAACTTTGTAGACCCTCCCCATTCCCCCGATACCTATCTCCTCGATCACCTGGTACCGGTCGGCAAAAGTGCTGCCAATAGGGAGTTCTTTAATGAAAGTGAAAAGAGTTTGAGTGGGAGAGAGAACGTGTTCCCTTAAAGGGCGAAGAGATGTTCCACATTGATGACAGAAAAGGCTCTCCTCAGGATTTTCGGCTCGACATTTGGGGCATTCCATTTTATCTAAAGTCACACCCTGTTCGATTAAATCTTTCGTGAGAAGGAGCGGTTATTAAGAAACTCTTTTGATGATGACAAGAGTCATATCGTCCATTTGATCGGTACCAGATGTGAATGAATCGACTTCCTCATATATTTTTTCCAGAATCTTCTGTGCAGACAATTTGGAGTGCTTTCGCAAAAATTTTATAAGTCCCTTCTCTTCGAAATCTTTATTTTCCTTATTCCTGCTTTCGGTAATTCCATCAGTAAAAATAACAGCTGTATCTCCAGGATTTAAAGTCACTTTTTTTACTTTATAAACCTGGGAAGGAAACATACCTAAACATAAACCGCAGCTTCCCAAACGATGGATTTTCCCTCTTTTGTCGAGTATTAATGGAGGATTATGCCCGGCATTGACATATCTTAACTCGCCACTTTTTTTGTCAAGTTCACAAAAGAAAAACGTAATAAAACTATTGATAGGAGAACTCCGGTGGATAAAATCGTTCAGTTTTGTAGCCATTTTCGCTAATTTGTATTGAGGATGGATATCCGAATGAAGAGCGGCCCTCAAGGAGGCCATGAGAAGGGAAGCACTCACTCCTTTCCCAGAAACATCAGCGACAATAATCCCCAAGCATGAAGGATTAATAGAGATAAAATCATAATAATCCCCCCCGACTTGATAACAGGGGATGTTGTTGCCGGCAATCTCAAAGTTTTTACAACTTGGATTTTCCTTCGGAAGAAAATCTTTCTGAATTTGGGAAGCTAAAGAAAGCTCCTTTTCCATTTTTTCTTTCTCGATGGATTGGTCTGTAAGTTTAGCATTTTCAATCTTGATCGCAGCCAAATTGGACAAAAGAGTCAGAAGCCTCAGGTCCTCATCAGAGAATTTCTCAAGAATGGATATTCGGTCAGAATAGATGATTCCGATGATCTCCTTATTATTCCATAAAGGAACACACATTGCAGAATGGATGTTTAATTTAATTATACTCTCCTGAGCTTTGAAACGCGGATCAGCTTGGACATCAGAAGCCAGGACTGCAGAATGTTTATTAACAGCCATATTGATAATACTCTGGCTCACCTGAATCTTTTGATTTATAAGCTTCTTGTTATGAATACGAACTACTTTTGAAATGAGTTGAGCAGGATTGCCTTCTTTCAGCATCAAAATTCCTCTGTCCATAGGAAGATTCTCTATAATTAGATCCATAATGTGCTCTAAAAGTTCGTTTATAGGCATATGAAGAATCAAAGCTTTACTGACTTCACTTATGGCGGAGAAAGATCTATGTTCTGATTTAATCCTTTCTATATCAAAAGGTTTTGCTGCGGCTTTTATTGTTGTACTGATATCAGGCTTCTTCAGAATTTCTTCAAGATGCATTATGGTATTAATATTTGCAGAGGAGGATAGACCATCTGTGACTTCAACATTTGTCGAAAGTTCCTTATTGAAGATAATTCTTGTAGAACCGATGAGGATTTCATCTCCTTTATTAAGTTCGGTCTCAGATAAAACTTTATTACCATTCAGAAAAGTTCCATTTTTGCTGTTGTTATCTCGAACCGCATACCCTGTTTCTGAAGGATAAATAATGGCATGATGCCCTGAACTAAACGGATCATGAATGGAAATATCATTGTCAGCAGACCTCCCTACAGAAATCTTCTGCTTTTTGAGAGGAAAACGGAAAAATTCTCCCTTTTTTGGATAAACATAAAGTATTGGCATCGGAGTTTGCTGTTTTGATTATAATCTTAAAAGACGGAAGGTTTCAAGAAAATTAGGCTTTTTCTAAAATCTTAAGCATTTTTCTACATTTCCTGACTTTATCTTCAAAGGGAGTATCATCAATCAAGGGCAGAAGAACCTCCTTTATTTCTTTTCTTAACATGTTGTCAAGAAGCTCGATAGAATAATCTATTGATTTTTTTGTTCCAGTACAAATATTTTGATAGGCTCTATTGATATCTTCTCTGGGATAGATTAAACTTATCAATTCAAAAATGTGTTTGAGAGAGCGAGCTAAACTATTCTCTAAATCTATAGCCAAATGCTCTTTTTTCTTATCTGCCATTAAATCATTCATTTCTATCAAAATCAGGTAACTTTTTTTTATTTTCTGAATTATCTCAGGCAATATTATCTTTTCCTGAAACAGAAGTTGTGAGTCTCTAGATCTCATTTTATACATAGCTTCGATGATTTCATCCTCTACATCCTTTCTTTTCCTTTTTAATTCTAAAGCCAATAAATCCGCTGCTTTTTGAGAACCTATTCTGACCAGGATGTCAGGAATGGATTTTCGTATATGTATATCTTCTTCAGAGTCCCCCAAATAATCCTTTAACGTCCCTATGATCTTAACTCCATATTCTACCAAAGCCTTGCTGGCCACCCGGTAAGTAGTGGGCTTGCTCAACTGTTGAATAATGAGATGTACAAGCTCCCTCCTTCTTAGCTTTCCAGCACTCTCGATTGCATAGCTAATTACTTCTGGCGACTCATCCCTAAGCAGTTTACTAAGATTACGGACGAGATTTGAGGTTGGTTTCATCATTCCCAGGACCTTGGCTGCCTCCATCCTGGAAACCTCTGCCTCCTTGCTTGCCTCATCCACAATCATACCGATCTTTTCCTGCATTAGCTCCTGATAAACATCCAGTGACATGATTTCCTTAATTTGAGTATCAATGCTATCATCTTCCAGAGCATCATCAATTTCCGGGATTAATACTTCTCCATCCAATTCTAGAAGTGAATCCATGGAACCAGCTCTTATTTCATCTGATTTGTATGAGATTATCTTTTTCAGTTCAGGGCTCATCCCTTCTCTTTTGACAAGATCAAAAAGATTCATAGCATACAAAACCGAACTTCTTTTCTTGCTTTGGAGCGTATCAAAGACCAGCTTTGTCATATCAACATCAATATTCTCACTTACAAATTTATCAGCATCTTGCCATTTAATCTTCAAGTTTTTCTTCACAATACTTACATATTCTCTGGTGATCATCAGATTGAACAGAATCCAAAAAAGGATAACAACGATCGTGATGAAACTAATTTGTTTTAAAGTAAAATGCAGGACTGAAAAAAACAGAAGAAGAAGAAGAGCTCCTAAGCCTTTAGCAAACTTGTTCACAAACATATCGATGAATACTTTCGCTTTGTACTTAATGTCAGGAGGAATGGGGATATACAGCAGCTCCCTGACAGATTGACTGAGTGAATGAGCTAGACTTTTGTCAGTACCTTTGATAATGACGGCCCAATAAACCAATGGAATCAGAGGTACCAAGAAAATCGCACCAGCGCCGATCAATAAAAACAAGGGAGCAATCACAAGAGCGATACGGATTCCAAAATTTTTAAGGATGCGGTTGGTTAAAAAAATATGAAGCAAAGAGGAAAAAATCAGCAATACAGTAAAAAAAGTGCCCAGAAAAGCAGTCCTCAAATCTGTATTTTCATAGGTCATTTTAACGATAGTATTAAACTGAAAATCAATCAGAGTCGTTACAATAATAGCC